>DATGEF010000671.1:0-28754 GCA_035310405.1 Chloroflexia bacterium
CGCATCCTCGCCCCGGCGGCCGCCGCGGAGGCGACCCTCGCCGTCCAGCCCTTCGGCCCGCGCCGGGCCGCGCTGCTCGTCCGCGAGCGGCTGGCGCCCGACGCCGCGGCCCGCATGATCGCCGGGTTGCAGCACAAGCTCGCCTGGTTTGGATCGCACCTGGCCGCCGCGGATGTGGTGCGCACGACCGGCGACCGGGCGGAGACGGCGCACCTGCTGGCCAGCCTGCTCGCCCGCGGCGCGGACCTGGTGCTCACGGCCGGGGGCTCGACCAGCGACCCGGCCGATCCGATCCTCGGCGCGCTCGACACGATCGGGGCCCGGATGCTGCGGCGCGGCGTGCCGATCCACCCGGGCAGCCTGCTCTGGGTCGCCGCCGCGGGGCCGGCCCTGCTGATCGGCGTCCCCACGTGCGGCGCCTTCTCCGAGCAGACCTCGCTCGACCTGCTGCTGCCCCGCCTGCTCGCCCTGGGCGCCGCCGGCCTGGACGGCATCGCGCACCTGGCGGAAGGCGGGCTCCTGACGCGGGGCATGGAGCATCGCTTCCCTCCCTACCAGGAACGGGACGAGGAACGGGCCTTGCCTGGTTAGCCGATGCGCTGGCCTGGCCCGGCCGCCAGGCGGCGCACCAGGGGCACCAGCAAGCTCAGCGCGGCCTCCATGGTTGTCAGGTCGACGGCGTCCCAGGTATCGCTGGGCCAATGCCAGTTCGGGAGCCGGCCCTGTTCGTCGAGTGCCATGAGGCTGAGGGCGCGGTAGCCGCGGGCCAGCGGCACCAGGGCGTCGGTGGGCATTGTCCGGAAGGCGTGCGTCTGATAATGGAGCCCGCGCCGGATGGCCAGGTGGGTCGCCGCGTCGAGGAGCTCACCGTCGGCCAGCAAGGGCCAGAGCATGCCTTCCTGGGTCACGAGGGTCAGCGTCCCGCCGCCGACGGTGTCGACGTTGAGGAAGAGCGTCGTGGCCGGGTCTAATTCGTCGCGGTAGGCCTCCAGGAAGCGCTGCATGCCGCCGAGCCCCGACTCTTCGCAGCCGGTGAAGACGACCCAGACCTCAGCGGTGCGGTCGCGCCGGCCGCGCAGGCGGGCGGCCAGGCGCTCGGCGGCCACCAGCAGGACGGCCGCCCCACTGGCGTTATCGTTGGCCCCCGGCACGACGGGCATGGCGGCCTCGCGGTGCAGCAGCGTGCCGAGCGGGATCAGCAAAGTGGCAGCGGCGGCTTTGAGCACCCCGTCGAGGCGCACGGGCCGCCGGCGGACAGGCCGCAGCCAGCCGAAGAGACTGCCCAGCGCCACGATCGCCATCGCCAGGGTCCAGGTCAGGAAGGAGCGGCGGAAGTTGCCGACCAGCCGGGGGTGAAAGGCGAGCGCGGCGCGAGAGCTGTCCAGGTGCGCCACCAGCACAACCCGGCAAGCCGGCTCGGCGGCGTCTTCCGGCAGGGGCAGGTGGGCGACGACGTTCTGGCTGCGGCCCCGCGGCAACAGCGGCAGGCGGGAAACGACCTCGAAGCCGAGGGTTTCGGCCAGGAAGGCCGCGAAGGTGCCCAGGCTCACGAGCGTGGCGAGCCCCGGCAAGCGCCGGCTGAGGAACCCGGCCAGGGCCAGCAGCCCATAGAGCGGCGCATAGGTCCAGCTGAAGGTCTTCAGCCCGTCGAACGGCTCCAGTGCAACCTCATAGCCGGCCCGGCGCAGCCGGTCGATCATGAAAGCGGCGGCCGTGCGCTCGCCGTCGCCGGCCGAGGGGCGCGGGCCAATCTGCTCGGCCAGCAGGCGGAGCACGGCCAGGAGCTCGGCCTGGGTCTCGTTGGCCGGTACGGGGCCAGCCGGGCTCTCCGGCGGTCCCGCGGGGGCCGCCGCTACCGGGTTCGTCATGGTCATCACGTGCTCCTCCTGCCGCAAAGTCTTGCCTACCTTGCATTATACGACAACGAGCCGGGCGGCGCCGCCCGGCCCAGCTAGCGGAGCGGCGCCGCCAGACCGTCGATACTCCGGCGGTTTTTCGCTGCGCGATAGGCGACGAGCCCGTCTTCGCCCTGCGCGGCTGCCCAGACCGCCAGGTTCTCCCGTTGGCCCACATAGTCCAGCAGCGGCACGGCCATGCCGCAGGAGGTCTGCACCCGGTGGATGTCGGCCAGAATGACCTGGCGGGCGCCGGGCACGGCCGGAAAGCTCGACCGCACCGCCGCCCATTCGTCCGTTGCAGGGAGCACCACCCGCCCCGCCCCATAGAGGCGCAGGATGCGCGGGGCGCCCTGGAACGCGCAAAACATGAAGGTGATGCGGCCGTTTTCCGCCAGATGGGCGGCGGTTTCATTGCCACTGCCGGTCAGGTCCAAATATCCCACGCGGTGCGGGGTGAACACGCGGAAGCAGGCCTGGCCCTTGGGCGAGAGATTCACGTGCCCGGCGCCGGCCAGGGGCGCGGTGGCGACGAAAAAGAGCGGCTGCGCTGCCAGGAAGCGTTGTAATTCCGGGGTGATAGACTCGTAGACTTTCGCCATACTAACCTCCTTTGGCTCCAACTCCCTGTCCTTGCCCTTTGCGCTGCTCGGCGATCGCGTCCAACTGTTATGCTACCGCATCCATATTGGAGGATAAATATTAGCGAAGATGTTTAAGAATTTGTCATTCTAAGCGCAGCGAAGAATCCGTTGCCGCGCGGACCGGATCGGGGCCGGCGGGCGTCTGGCCCGTCGACCCCCGCCTCTCGGCCACTCTGCTCGGGCGTGGCCGCCCCGATCGCTCTGTTGGGGCCGCGGGTGCGCGCTCCAGCGGATTCTTCGCTGCGCTCAGAATGACAAATCTTATATTTTCCGCTAATAAAATACAGCATCTTGGCATTAATTGGACTCCATGAGCAAGCATCGCCCCGCTAATGCAAGTGCCAGCCACCCCTTGGGCGATCGTTGAGCGAGGAGTGAGCACCCCCAGGTGCGAACGCGGGTGGGGCCACGTTCGCACGTCGGCGTGCTCACTCCTCATAACCCAAGGGGTCACTTGAGGCTGTACTAGCCACTGCCCCAAAGTGCAGGGATGGTGTTAGCTATATGGTAAACCAAATGCTCCGTTTTGAGCAAGTAGCCGCGGGCGTTTGGTTCCTGCGGGCACACAATATGCGGATGGATCCCCGTTAGATCAATTATGGGATGGGCAAGGCAAGGAGGGAACGACGATGGCAACCGAGAGTCCGCAGGTGGCGCCGGTAATCGTGTACAGCACCGACACCTGACCCTGGTGTGTGAAGGCGAAAGAGTTTCTTTCGCAGCGCGGTGTTCCGTATGTCGTGAAAAACGTGGGCCACGATCGCCAGGCGGCGATGGAGATGATCCGGCTGTCGGGGCAGCAGGGGGTCCCCGTGATCGCGATTGACGACCAGGTGGTTGTCGGGTTTAATCGTCCGAAGCTGGAAGAATTGCTGGCCCGCCGGCCCGCCGGCGGCTCCGGCCGCCGGCCGCTGGGCGCCCGCGTCGGCGACGCGGCCAGCCAGGCGCGCCGCAGCCCCGGCCTGCCGGCGGTCGGGGCCTATGTCGGGGGCGTGCGGCCCGGCAGCCCCGCGGAGCAAGCCGGGCTGCGCGCCGGCGATGTGATCGTCGCCGTCAACCACACGCCCGTGCCGGACGCCGCCGGCCTGGAAGCCGCCCTGAGCCACCCGCCGGCGGACGGCCCCATCACCATCCAGTATCAGCGCGACGGCACCCTGCGCGAGGTGCCCGTGCTGCTCTAGATCGGGGGCGCTAGATCAGCAGTGCCAGCAGAGCCTTCTGGGCATGCAGGCGGTTTTCGGCCTCGTCGAAGACGACGGAGTGTGGACCGTCCATGACCTCGTCGGTGATCTCGTCGCCGCGGTGGGCGGGCAGGCAGTGCATGACCAGGCAGTTGGGAGCGGCGGTGCGCACCAGATCGGCGTTCACCTGGTAGGGCCGGAAGATCGGGCGCCGCTTCTCGGTTTCGGCCTCCTGGCCCATGCTGGTCCAGGTGTCGGTGGTCAGGATGTCGGCGCCGGCGGCCGCGGCGGGGTCACGCGCGAATTCGAGCCGGGCGCCGCTCTGGCGGGCCGCCTGCTCGGCCAGGGCGCGGTACTTGGGCTGCACGTCGAAGCCCTCCGGCGAGATGACCACCATATCCATGCCGACGCGGGCCGCCCCGATCAGCAGCGAGTGGGTCACGTTGTTGCCGTCGCCGAGCCAGGCGAGGCGCAGCCCTTGCAGACGGCCGCGCTTTTCCCAGATGGTGAGCAGGTCGGCCAGGATCTGACAGGGATGCTCCTCGTCGCTGAGCCCGTTGATCACCGGGACGCCGGCATATTTCGCCAGCTCGTCGACTTTCGCCTGCTCGAAGGTGCGGGCCATGATGCCGTCGACCATGCGGCCCAGCACGCGGCCCACATCGGCCACGCTCTCGCGCTTGCCCAGCCCGATATCGTTCGGGCCCAGGTAGAGCGCGTGCCCCCCCAGCTGGGTCATGCCCACTTCAAACGAGACGCGGGTGCGCGCCGACGGCTTCTCGAAAATCATGGCCAGGCTCTTCCCGGCCAGCAACGGGTGAGGCTGCCCGCTTTTCACCTTCAGCTTCAAATCGCGCGCCAGTTCCAGAATCCGCCAGATCTCTTCGGCCGCCAGGTCGCCCATCGCCGTCAGGCTACGCCCTTTCATACTTACCGCCATCAAGATGACTCCTTTTTGCGTATTCTTCGTGCTCTTCGTGTTCTTCGTGGATAAATACGCCCGCCCGATTCCTTTACTGGCCCGCTACTGGCCCGCGACCCAGTCTTTTAGAAAATCCTGGTGCTTGACGGGAACAAACTCGACAATGCGATACTCGGCGACCGCGGCCTGGCGATAGGGGTCGTCGGCCAGAAAGGCTTCGAGGGCGGCCTGCGACTCGGCGCGGGCCAACATGATCCCGCCGGTGCGCGGCACCTGACCGCCCGAATAGAGCAGCAGCCCTTGGTCATAGCCGGCCTGCAAAAAGGCGCGATGGGCGCCGACTACCTCATCCACCCGCTCCAGCGGGACCGTATACGTTAGCTCGACCATGAAATGTTTCATAATTGGGTCCTCCCCGTATGTTTCTGTTTAGGCCGTTTTGCCCGTATCGTGTTTATACCGCTATTACGTGTTGCTAATGGCAACCGGTAATCGGCAATCAAGGACTCGTCACTACACAAGACCAAGCACCGCTTGCGACATCGAATTGGTAGCTTGTGTTGTCCGCAGAGGTTAAACTGAGGCAAGTACCACGCGCAGCAGTAATATGGAGCGTGCCCGAGCGAGTCGATGTGAGGAATTCTTTTTGGTAGGGGACCAGAGTAGAGTCGGCTGGGATGACCATCTCGACGAGTTCGCCTTGTAGAGGAGTTACATCATAGACATCCGAGAGCGGTGAGTCGTGCTTGAAACCAGCATAGACGACATACCCGTTTCCGTTAATCACACCCTGCCATCGATTCTTAATAGCGTAGTATTGAGGCCAACCGGGATCTAGAGATACGACGTCATCGTTAAAGATTCCTGTTGGAAACGCTGGCTCAGCTTCCGTGGCAGGGGACGGGGCACCAGAGTTGGTTTTTGTCCGATCCCCAGCGAGCCAATCTGCAGTGGTGATCGACTGCTTCTCCTCCAGTTGCTTCATGGTTGCAATCTTTGTCGCCATCGCTGACACTTCTTGCGTCGGGTCAACAATCGGTGTATCCATGAAAGCGGAATCCGGGGGATCTACGTCGGCGACGGCGGTATGAGTCCCAGTGAGTACCCCAGACAAAACCACAGCTAGCAGTAGGCATACAAAAACCCCGAAGCTGCCCCAGAGCAGGAAGCGTTTGTATCGCTTGATGATGCTCATTTGCTATTTCCCTAGCTCCTTGACATCCGCAATCAGCACCTCAATGCCCCAGCGCGCGGCGATGTGCCCGACCAAGACTACCGCCTATTGCCGTCTCCCTGACCCCCGACCCCTGACCCCCGACCCCTCGTCCCCGCCTACTCGTCACTGACCACGGTCCCCGTCGTGCCCGCGAGCGCGTCGAGGGCGGCGAACAGCTGGGTGATGATCGCCTGGCGCCCGCCGCCGGCGACGAAGTTCACGGCGGCCTGGACTTTGGGCCCCATGCTGCCTTTGGCGAAGTAGCCCTCGGCCAGATAGTGGCGCGCCTCGGCCGTCGTCAGGTGGGCCAGGTTGTGCTGGTCCGGTTGCTTGTAATTGAGGGCCACCTGCGCCACATCGGTCAGGATCAGGAGGCGCGTGGCGCCCACCTGCTGGGCGAGCAGTGCCCCGGCGAGGTCCTTGTCGATCACGGCCTCGACGCCGACAAGCGTGCCATCGGCTTCTTCGACCACCGGCACGCCCCCGCCCCCCGCGGCGATCACGAGCATCCCATCCCGCAACATGGCGCAAATCGCGTCGATCTCGGCAATGGCCCGCGGCTGCGGGGAGGCGACGATGCGCCGCCAGCCCCGGCCACTGTCCTCGATCAGGCGCATCCCGGCGTAGCGCAGGCGCTGGGCCTCGTCGCCGGTGTAGAAAGGGCCGACCGGCTTAGTCGGATTCTCAAAGGCCGGGTCGTCCCGGGCCACGATCACCTGCGTGACGACGGTGGCGACGCGCCGGGCCGCCGGGTGCTGGCGCCGGAGCAGGGCGTTGCGCAACGACTGCTGGATCATGTAGCCGATCCAGCCCTGGGTCATGGCCCCGGCCACGTCCATGGGCATCGCCGGCACCTGCGCGGCGCCGGCCGCCTGCTGGATCAACAGACTGCCGACCTGCGGGCCGTTGCCGTGCGTGACGACCACCCGGTAGCCGCGCACCACCAGCTCGGCCACCGCCTCCGCGGCGCGCTGGACATTGCGGAACTGTTCCGTGCTGGTGCCCTGCTCCCCCGCCACCTTGATCGCATTGCCGCCCAGGGCAATGACCAGGGTTTCGTCTGCCGGCTGCTCGGTCATAACCTCCTCCACCCGGGCGGGGGCGTTACATTTCATACGGCGCCCGCTCCAGGGGCATCGTCATACAGCGCGGGCCGCCGCGGGCCCGGGACAGCTCCAGGCCACTGATTTTAATGGCGTACTTGCGCTCGGGGTGGGCGCGGATCTCAGCGATGCGGGCCGTGTTCTCAAACCAGTGCCCGCCCGCCGGCTCGGCGGGGTCCGGCAGCCAATCGATCAGATCTTCCTGCACCAGGAGCTGGTAGCCGGCCGCCCACAGGGCCTGGAACGTCTGCTCGTTGCGCTCATAGCCCAGGATCAGGCCGGGGCGCAAGGCGAAGGCATTCGCGCCGTCGGTCCACTGCTCGCGGTCCTGGTACAGGCGGCTCGTGCCCCCACAGGGGATGGCGTGGATCGGGCGGCCGAGCTCGGCCTGCAGGCAGGCGACCAGCGAGCGGTGCTCGGGCTCGGCGCGCAAGGCGCCGCGGGCATCCCGGCTGAGGCGGACGATCCCGACCTGCTCGCCGCCCCCCGGCAGGATCAGGGGGGGATAGACCAGGCACTCGTCGTGACTGAGGAAGGTGAAAATCGTATCGAGGTGCATGGTGCTGCGCTGCTTGGGCATGATCACGGCGTAGATGGTGCGCACCGGGCTGCCGCGGCGGCGGAGCTCCCGGGCGAGCATATCGATCCCTTCGTTGGAGGTGCGTTCGCTGGCGCCGACCAGGAGCAAATCGGGCCGCACCACCAGGATATCGCCGCCTTCGACCGTGAAAGGATCGCGGCCGCCGGTGGAGCGCAAGCTGCGGATCTGCTCACTCTGCAAGCGGTCGAACCAGAGCGGCGGCTCCGCCCCCCCGGCCGCAAAGAGCGGGTGCTGAGTGAAGATATAGCGCATCAGCAGGGGCTCGCGCCGGCGGGCGGGGCGGGCCATCTGGGCCAGGACGATCCCTTCGCCGATCACGACCGCCGGGTCGCGCATGAACATCATGTTCGGGATCGGCGGCAAGGTGTAGGGATAGGTGTCAAGCGCCCCGGCCAGGCTGCCGCTGGCCACGGGCTTTTCCCAGCCGGCCAGCAGCCGCAAGGCCAGATCCGCCGGCGCCTGGTCCAGCAGCAGGTAGCGCACGTCCTCGCTAGACCCTTCCAGCACACAGACGTCGTCGATAAGCCGCCGCCGCACGAGCTCGTCGGCCAGGATATCGACCAGCAAGTCGGCCACTTCCAGCACGCCGTCCGGCGGCGCGACGATGGTCATTAGGCGGCTGAACGCCTCATGCTCACGCCGGGCGAGATCGAGGTAGAGGATATCGTCGAACAGCAGCTGCTGGCGCATGCCCGGCGTCATACGGCGGATCTCTTCGCCCGGCCGATGCAGCAGGATCTTGCGCAACGGCCCGATCTCGGAGGTAATACTGAGTGAGCTCATTCAGGTCCTATCCATTGCGCACCAGCGGCAAGACCAGGCTATGTGGGCCGCCATGGCCCCGGGAGAGCTCAGAGCCGCGCACGCGGAGCACCCACTTGCCGGGCGCCGTCAGGCTGATCGTCCGGCCGGCATAGAGCACATCGTTACTGTCGATCACCTCGTAGCCCGCCCCGGCCAGCGCGGCGACAGTCTGGTCGGTGCTGCGATAGGTCAGCACTTTGCCCGGCGCCAGGGTCAGCAGATTCGCGCCGCTGAACCATTCTTCGCGCTGCTGGTCGATCGGATCCTCGCCGCCACAGAAGATCGCCTGGAGGTCGAGGCCATCGTCGCGCAGGCTATGCAGAAACGACGAGCGGCGCAGCGGTTGGGCCCCGCCCCGGCCCAGCTCCATGCGGATGACGTCGACCGAGGCTGGGCCATAGGGCATAAACACCGGCCGGTAAAGCACGCATTCGGTCGCGCTGAGCAGGCTGAAGACCGAGTCCAGGTGGTTATGGCCGGCCGGCAGCCGCAAGACGTAGAGCACCAGCCGGCGGCCGGCGTCCAGCGCGGCCGCTTCCCAGGCCCCGGCCAGGCGTTGCACCGCCGGCATGGTCGTGCGCGGGCTCACGCCGAGGGCGATCAGATCGGGCCGCAGTTGCACGAGGTTGCCGCCCTCCAGGTAGGCTGCATGCGCGGGGTAGAGGCCCGTGCGCTCATCCGGGACATGCTGAAGTTCCGGCTCTTCCCAGTAGGGCAGCTCCTCGGCCCCGCGAGAGCGCGGCCCCGCCGGCCAGCGGCGGACGCCGGCAAAGCGGGGGTGTGTACTGGTCACGAAGTCGAGCAGCAGCGTCTCGCGCCGGCGCGCCCAGGCCGCCATGCGACTGAGCACCACGCGGTCGCCGACCACGGTGGCGACGTCATGCATGAACATCAGGTTGGGCAGCGGGGTCAGGTGAAACAGCCGCCCTTCCACGAACCGGGAGAGCCGATCCTCATCTTCCAGGGTGTCGAGTTTGGCCAGCTCCGGGGTGGCCAGGGCGCCCTCATAGTCCGGGCGATTGACCTCGATCCCTTCGATCAGCGTGGAGGCCAGGCCGGCAAACGCGCCATCGCTGACCAGGTGCTGGAGGTGCTCTTCAAGATAGCCGCGGCGCCGGCTCGGCGGGGCGGGCGGGCTGAGGGGCGGCAGGGGCTCTCGGCCCTGGGCCGCGGCCAGCGCGGCGCGGAGCTCGGCCACTTCTTCTTCCAGATGGGCCAGCCGGCGCTCTTGCGGTTGGGGCTCGGCCTCCAGAAAGGCCGTGCGGTGCAGCAGAGTCGCGCGCTCGTCCGGCGAGGCCTGCTCCAACGTCTCGCTCAACAGGTCCTGAAATTCGTGCAGCCGGATGCCCAGGTGCTCGCCCAGCAGGGTCGTGAGCCAGTCATGCTCTTTCTGGGCGTGCCGCGTGTAGAGGAGGTCGTCGAAGAGGAAGTGCTCACGGGTGGCGGGGGTCATGCGCACCAATTCGCGCCCCGGGCGGTGGATGATCGCCTCCGACAAGCCGTTAATTTCGGTAAAGACGTTGAGGTTCGCCATTGAACTCGTCTCTTGGTGCGAGGGGTCGGGGGTCAGGGGTCGGGGATCAGGAGTTTATAGGTTCCTGATCCCTGATCCCCGACCCCTGATCCCTGATCCCTACATCGTAGGTTCCTGATCCCCGCCCCCCGACCCCTGATCCCTACATCGAATCGGGCGCCGCGATACCCAGCAGCCCGAGGCCATTGGCGATGGTCTGGCGGACCGCCGCCGTCAGGGCCAGGCGCGAGCGGCGGAGCGCGGCGGTCTCGGCGTTCAAGATGCGTGTCGTGTCCCAGAATTTGTTGAAGGCCTCGGCCAGCTGGAACAGGTAGCGCGTCAGGGTCACCGGATTGTGCAGCGTCGCCGCGCGCAGGACTTCGTCCGGGTAGCGGCTCAACAGGTCCAGCAGGGTCAGCTCGCTGTTGAGGCTGATCACCCGCCGCTTGTCCGGGTCGCGGTCGTCGACCTCTTTCAGCCGCTCCAGGAGACTCACGTCGGCGCCGTCGAGCTGGAGCCGGGTGAAGTCGAGGGCCCCCCCCACCGGCGTCGGGTCGGCCTCCGCGCGGGCCAGCACACTGCTGGCCCGCGCGTGCGCATACATAATATAGGGCGCACTCTGCTGGCGCGGGTTCAGCACCTGCTCCCAGTCGAACACAATGACCGTGTTATTGTCCTTGTCGAGCATGGTGTACTTGATCGCGCCGAGCGCGATCGTGCGGGCGACCGCGTCTTTCTCGGCATCGCTGAGGCGGGGGCGTTCCCCCTCCGGGCGGCGCTCCAGGTTCTCGGCCGCGACTTTGTCGATCTCGGCCCGCGCATGCTGCAAAGCGTCGCGCTCAAAGTCCTCGTACAACGGCATGTTGCCTTTGCGCGAGGAGAAGGCGCCCTCTTTCGTGCCGACGATCTCATAGCCCAGGTGCTCGCACTTATCGGCCTGCGTAAAGCCGTAGAGCTCCAGGACGCGGAAGACTTGCTGGAAGTAGAGGGATTGCCGGACGTCGATCACGTAGATCGAGCGCTCGACGTGGTAGTCCTCGAACTTGCGCCGCGCCAGGGCCAGGTCTTTCGTGGCATAGAGGGTCGTGCCATCGGAGCGCAGGACGATCAGCACGCGATAGGGTTCCCGCTCGGCGAGCGAGCCGTCTTTGTTCTTTTTGAAGAGCTTGTCGGCGTACTTTTCGCGCAGCACCGGGTGCCGGCGCAGCTGCTCGTCGATGCGCACCAGCACCGGCTCGCCCCGGGACCGCAAATCCTCGGCAATGCCCATGTGGACCAGCTGCTCGACGATCTGGCGGCCTTCCTCTTCGACCTGGCTCTCGAAAAACTCGACGTCGATCTGCACATCCAGGGTGCGGAAAATCTCGGCGAACTCGTCCAGGCTCCACTGCCGCGTCCGCTGCCAGAGATCCAGCAGCGCCGGGTCTTTGGCCTCCCATTGCGCGAACAGGGCGCGCACCGCGTCGCGCCAGGCCGGCACCTGGGGCCACCACTCGAAATGCCCCGAGAGGCGGGTATATTCTTCCCGGAGCGGGCTGCCGGCCGGCAGTAGCTCGCCCAGCGCGTGCCAGAGCGCGGCGATCGTCGCCGGATCGATGCTGCTCAGGTCCAGGTCAGGCGCGAGATCCTCGTCGGACTCGTGGGGCGTGTCGGCATTGCTGTCCAGCCGGGTGGCGGCGACCAGCGCGAGCAGCCGCTGAACGTCGGCCGTGGCCGCGCTGGCGCTCTCGCCATGCGCCCGCAGCCAGCCGGTGAGCTGCGGCCCCAGGTCGGGATCGGACAAAGCCTCGCCCAATAAGCGCGTGACGTACTTGCGATACTCCAGGCGCGTGTCCGCTTCGGCGTAGAGCGCGCCCAGCCAGCGGCCGCGCCCGGTGGCCGGCTCGTGCCCCACATAGAAGGTGCGGTAGCACCAGAGGCACTTAATGACGTGCATGCCGATATCGCCGGGATAGGTGGCGGCCAGCACACTCCAGCCGGCCGCGCGCATGATGCGCACTACGGCGTCGCCGAGCACGATGTTGCGCAGGTGGCCGACATGCACCGCTTTGTGCGTGTTCATCTGGGCAAACTCGACCATGACCTGCTCGTGCTTGGGCGTGCCGTGGCCCCAGACCGCGCCCCGCGCGCGGACGTCATCCACGAGCCCGTTGGCGTAGGCCGGGATGGCGACGTAGAAGTTGACGAAGCCGCGCAAGGCCTCGACGCGCTGCACGAGGGGATGGGCCGGGAAGGCGGCGACGACCTGCTCGGCCACCTGCTGAGCGCCCTCGGGTCCCCGCGCGATCGACTTGCAGACGGGACTGGCATAGCCCCAGCGGCCTTCCAGGGACAACCGGCTGATGGTCAGGGCCTTCTCGCTCGGCGTATAGCCCAGACGACGCAACGTGGTCTCCAGGCGATCGCGCAAAATGGTGGCCAGGTCTAGCACGCTGCTCCCGCTGGGGGGTTGCTGAGTATCCACGAAGCGTCCTCCTTTCCGAGTGTGGTCCCGGGGTGACCGGCGAGCGGTGCGATCGCGGGTCGCATTACCACATAAAATAGCGCAAATAAAATAGCGGAGGCGCTCCACCCGGAGCGCACCCGCCATTATACGCGATGGGGCGCACCCTCCGCAACCGGCTAGCCGCCCGTGCCTGCCCGCACCCGCGGCAAGACTGTGGCGGCCAGGGCCTGCAGACCGGCGATGTCGTCGAGGTCGAACCATTGCAGCATCAGCTCTTCGACGCCCGCCGCGGCGTAGGCGGCGATCTGCTCCACGACGGCGTCCGGGGTGCCCACCACGGCCTGCCGCTCTTCGCGCCAGAATGCCTGCTGCGCGGCCGGCGCCTGCCCGGCGGTGGCCGGCGCCAGGGGAACCAGGCCGGCCAGCGTCCGGGCCAGGGCGGCCGGGTCGGCGCCAAAGATCAGCGTGGTCATCAGCGTGCGCCGCACCGCGTCGGGCGCCCGGCCGGCCTTCACGAGCTCACCGTCCAGCAGGCTGGAACGCGCCCGGAAAGCATCCGGCGCCAGGCCGACGGCGTTCCAGATCTGCGCGTAGCGGGCGACCAGCGGCAGGGTGCGCCGGGGACCGTTGCCGCCGATCAGGATGGGCGGGCCCCCGGGCCGCGCCGGGCGCGGCAAGAGTGTGGCCCCCCGCAGCTGGTAAAACTGCCCCTCATAGGTCACCGGGGTGGCGCTGCCCAGCAAGCGGCTGATCACAGCTAGTCCTTCCTCGAAGCGGGCCATGCGGGTCGGGATATCGCCCAGGTCATGGCCGAACAGGGTGTGCTCGCGCTCCTGCCAGCCGGCGCCCAGCCCGAGGATCAGGCGCCCCCCGCTCAGGTCGTCGATCGCGGCCGCCTGGCGGGCCAGCATGGTCGGTTCGCGGACGGACAGCGGCGCGACGAGCGGCCCGAAATGGATCTGCCGGCTGTGCGCGGCCAGGTACGTCAGCGCGACGATAGCTTCAAGCGAGTCCGAGTCCGGCGGCCGCGCATTAGTGTAGTGATCGGAACGGAACAGCCCGGCGAAGCCGAGCGCATCCACTTCCGCGACCAGCTGCTGCCAGCGCGGCCAGGTCAAGCCCATCTGCCCTTCGATCATAATCGATATCGCGACCATCGGTGCCTCCCTTGGACTGTCGATATGCACCAATTCACAAATGTTGCCACGCCGCATCTTCTTCGAGCGAGGCGATTTGCTTGAGCCCGCGCAGCCGATCCCGCACATAGGCATGAAAGTTCACGCCCAGCTTGCGCGTTGTCTCCACCAGCGTCATGAACGTGTCCCAGGCCCGCAGCCCGGCGGGGCTGCGCGGCCCAAAACTCACATCGCGCTTGCGCAACCCGCCCCCGCGCCCCTTGCTCCGCCGCGTTGTTGTGCAGCGGCAGTTGCGGGTACTTGAGCACCAACAACAACGCCCTTGAATTCGGCGTCCGCCTCGTCGCGCAGGCGCCCAATTTCGGCGGCCTGGGCCTGCAATTGGGCGGCCTGGGTGTTGACCAGATTCAAGAGTTCCAGTACGAGCGTGCGCGGCGCGGGGTCGGCAATCGCCGCCGGATCAACGTGGTCCAACATGCCCAAAGTATACCAAATTCAGCGGCCCGCCCGCTGCCCCCCTTTTTTGAGCGGATCGATAAGATCATTTGCCTTATCCTGTCATCCAATCCAACGGGGCCACAATCGCATCTGCTTTTGGACCTCCGGTGCTCAGGGGCTTTCACCTATCTGGAACTACGGGCCAAGCGGGAGACTTCCAGGCTGAGCACCAAGCCGACCTTACCCAAGCCGACCTCGGCCACCAGGCGCTGGAACCCCAGTCGGTCGGCCGTCGAGGCGCCCGACTGGCCGAGATCCTGGCCGAAGACGACCAGGCGCGCCGAGGGCCAGCCGAGGGCCAGCGCCCGCTCACGCAGGGCATACGGGCGGGCCGTGCTTTCCGTATTCATAAAGACCTGGTGCAGGGTACTCTGGCGAATGTATAAGCAAGCCAGGCGTTGGAGTGGCTGGGCAGTGGGCAGTCGGTATGGGGCACCGCCTTCCTGTAACGGAGTGCAGGCGGTGATCAGACGCGCGCGGGCCTGTCGCGCGGCCTGCACCTGGGCCAGCAGCCGCGGGCCGGCCGCCTGCGGGATCGGCCGGCCCGCATCCCGTAAGGCGCGCAGCCGGACCTGGGCCTGCAGGCCGGCCGCCAACTGCTGGCCGAGGGCCCGCTCCTCCGAAGGCGGAAGGCGGAAGGCGGAATGAAAGCTCCGTTATTCCACGTTCCGCATTTGGGGGGGCCGGAGCCGTCCCGGCCGGGACTGTCGTTCCCCCCTCCCCACCCTGGCGGGCCCGGCGCGCGCAAGCGCACGCTTGCGCGGGGCGGCGGGTCAGGGTCCATCCGCGCGGGATCGCTCTGGGTGCATTTCCAATCGCCTTTCCATTGGTCCCGCGAGACCAGGCACGTCCTAAAATTGGGACGCGCCCTGCCCAAAGCTCGCCTCTTTGGACAGGGCGCGGGACATGGGTCGGGACGGGAGCCGGGACCGTGGCCCGGTAAGATCGACCCAGCTAACCCATACGGGCCCCACCCAGCGCAAGCTGGCCGATCCGTTGGGCCGGAGAAGGAGGGTTTCAACCCATGCAACAGCCGCTTGAATTTGGCCTCGACACCTTCGGCGATGTGCCGGTGGACGACTCCGGCACCCCGCTCTCCTACGCGGCGGCGATCCGCCAGGTCGTCGCGGAGGCCGTGCTCGCCGACGAGATCGGCGTCGATGTCATCGCCCTCGGCGAGCACCACCGCCCCGAGTACGCCATCTCGACGCCCGAGACGGTGCTCGCCGGCATCGCCACGCGCACCCGCCGCATCCGGCTCGCGTCCGGCGTGACCGTGCTCAGCTCCGACGATCCCGTCCGCGTGTTCCAACGCTTCGCGACCCTCGATGCGCTCTCGCACGGCCGGGCCGAGGTCATCCTGGGCCGCGGCTCCTTCACCGAGTCCTTCCCCCTCTTCGGCTATGACCTGCGCGACTACGACGTGCTGTTCGAAGAGAAGATCGCGCTCTTCGCCCAGCTGCTCACGGAGCAACCGGTCACCTGGAGCGGCACCACGCGGGCCCCCCTGGAGAACGCCGACGTCTTCCCCAAGACGGAGTCCGGCCACCTGGCGACCTGGGTGGGGGTCGGCGGAACCCCCGAATCGGTCGTGCGCGCGGCGCGCTACGGGTTGCCGCTCATGCTCGCCATCATCGGCGGGGCCCCCGACCGCTTTGCCCCCTACATCACCCTCTACCGCCGCGCCGCCGAGCAGTTCGGCACACCCGCGCAGCCCGTGGGGATGCATTCACCCGGCTTCATCGCCCCCACGGACGAGGAGGCGCGGGAAGTCTTCTGGCCCCCCTACCAGGTCATCCGGGATCGCATCGGCGCGCTGCGCGGCTGGCCGCCGGTGCGCCGGGAGGAGTACGAGCGCGAAATCGCGCGCGGCTCCCTCTATATTGGGTCGCCCGAGACCGTGGCCCGCAAGATCGCCCGCGCCGTCCAGGCGCTGGGGGTCGGCCGCTTCGACCTCATCTACACCGCGGGTGCCCAGCCGATCAGCGCGCGCCGGCGCGCCGTCGAGCTGTATGGCACGCAGGTGATCCCGCTGGTCCGCGACCTCCTCGCCGGCTGACCCCAGGAACGAGGACACCATGCCCACCAGGGACATTCACAGCATCGGCATCCTGGGGGCCGGGAAACTGGGCACCGTGCTCGCGCGCCGGGCCCTGGCCGCCGGCTACCGCGTGCTGATCGCCGGATCGGGCGACCCGGCCAAGATCGCCCTCCCGGTCGAAATCCTCACCCCCGGGGCCGTGGCCGTCACGGCGGCCGAAGCGGCGGCGCGGGCCGATGTCGTCATTCTGGCGCTGCCGCTCGGCAAATACCGCAGCCTGCCCGCCGCCGCGTTGCAGGGCAAAGTCGTGATCGATGCCATGAACTACTGGTGGGAGGTGGACGGCAGCCGCACGGACCTCACCGACCCGCGCACCTCCTCGAGCGAAATCGTCCAGGCCTTCCTGCCCGGCGCACGGGTGGTCAAGGCGTTCAACCACATGGGCTACCACGATCTGGAGGACGGGGCCGCGCCCGCCGGGACACCGGGGCGCAAGGCGATCGCCGTCGCCGGGGATGATGCGGACGATCGCACCACCGTCGCGGGCCTGGTCGATGCCTTGGGCTTCGACCCCGTCATCGCGGGACCGCTGGCGGAGGGGGTGCGGCTCGAACCGGGCACCGCGCCGTTTGGGGCCAACGTGAGTGCGGAGGAGCTGCGCGCGCTGCTCGACCGCTTCCCGGAATCCGAACGCGGGCGGGCGGTGCGGCAAGCGCGGGCCCAGGTGCCCGCAGCAAACGGTTGGAAATAGGGCCGGTCGGTTTCTCTCCGACAGACTGCTAGTGCCGGATCAAGCGAGCTATTGGGGAATGAGGAGTGAGCACCCCCAGGTGCGAACGGGTCGCGCCTCCACCGTTCGCACCTGGGGGTGCTCACTCCTCGGTATGTAACCCCAACCGGTCGCCGGAACCTGCACTAGGCCATAGCCGAGCCGGATTGACAGGCCGCGCCGCAGGGTGATACCATGTAGGCAAATCTGAAACCCAAGGAGTGACGACGATGCCCGCTGCCCTGACTCGTGAGGAAGCCCTGGCCGCCTTTGATGCGGCGCGCCGCGAACACCAGGCCTTTTTAGCCGCCATCCCGCGCGAACGCATGACGGAACCCGGCGCGACCGGCCCGTGGAGTGTGAAAGATGTAATCGCGCACCTCGCGGCCTGGCGGGGCCGGACCCTGGCCCGGCTCGAAGCCGCGGCGGCGGGCCAACCGGAGCCGCCCCCGCCCTGGCCCCCGGAACTCACCGAAACAGCGACGGACGAGCCGATCAACACCTGGTTCTATGAGCAGCACCGCGCCGACCCGCTGGACAGCGTGCTGGCCGCGTGGGAGGCGTCGTTCGACCGGCTGCGTGCGGCGGTTATCGCGCTACCTGACCAGGCATTGTTGGACCCAGCCTACTTCCCCTGGCTGGAAGGGACCGCGCTCATCGAGGCGCTGCCCGGCGGCTTTCTGGGCCACTTCCGCGAGGAGCACGAACCCACCCTGCGCGCCTGGCTGGCCGCCGGGGGCGGTGCGTAGGCCACATCGGCATTGAGGACAGCCCGCCGGGTCCGCCCCTACACGGCTTACCGCACGGCGCGCCTGTTGGTTACCCAATCCAGCCAACTCCCGCGCTGGCCACAGGGATTCCTGGGGTGGGTTATCAAACCCTCTGCCCTCCTGCGATTGGGTTCTTTGCGGTGGAGTGTGATAGCACCTAGCCACCACACTCCACCGCAAAGAACCCTTTTTTCAAGTCTCTCCCATTTCACCCCGGGGGCTTTCCAATTCTTCCATTGACGGCATGGAACATGCGTGCTATGATTACGCGTGTTCTAGAAACGGCCCGGAGCATACATGTATGAAAAACACAGATAACCTGCCAAAACTCTTATTTGAAACCCAACAAGACTGGGAGGCGTGGCTGAAAGAGCAGCACAGTGAGGCAGCAGGCCTCTGGCTCAAGCTTGCTAAAAAAGATGCAGGTATCGCTTCGCTCACCTATGCTGAGGCCCTGGAAAGCGCTCTCTGCTATGGCTGGATTGATGGGCAAAAAGCCTCTTTGGATAATCAGTACTGGCTGCAAAAATTCACCCCCCGCCGTCCCCAAAGCATCTGGTCACAAGTGAATTGCGCGAAGGCTACAGCGCTGATTGCCGCGGGCAGGATGCAGCCGGCGGGACTGCGGCAGGTAGAGTTAGCCAAGGCTGATGGGCGTTGGGACCAGGCTTACGCATCGCCGAGCAGAATCACCATCCCTGCCGATTTTCAGAGCGCGTTGGACAAAAACCCGGAGGCGCAGGCGTTTTTTAGCACTCTGGATGGCGCAAATCGCTACGCTATCCTGTTCAGAATCCAGACAGCGAAGCGAGCCGAAACCCGCTCTGCTCGTATTCAAAAGTTTATCGAAATGCTCTTAACGCATGAGAAAATACACCCTTAGCCTAAATCTTGTGCCACCGGCGGGTAAAATCGGCAAAGCTCCGTAATTTCGGCATTTCGCTGTCCGGTGGCACAAGATTTAGGTTAGGATAAAAGCCCGCCGTTATGAGGACTTTTTAGCGCGCTTATTGAGCACATGTTGCACGGAAGGGCTGACGACCTTATCCGGGCGATGAATACAGCCATACCAACAGCACGGTCGGCGCCGGCCCTCTTTGAGTTCCGTGCGCACCCTTTCCACATGCTGCCTTCGGGTGGCGGGTTGTTTCACGGAGATCGTCCAGCAGATCCATTCATTGCGCGCCAGAGGCGTAAGATCTTCCCAGGCCGCGCGCGCCTCCGCGTCAGACGCGAGGCTGTCCCGTAAGTCCTCTGGCAATGCGTGGACAACGCCACCGGAGAGGTCAGTGTTGGGCACCGTCATACGCCTATACTAACACCAAATAGCCCTGCTCGCAAGGATTGCAGGAACAAACCCAAATCTTGTACAACTGGGCAGTCGAGCCGTTATCTTCGCTGGAGGCCGAAGCCTTTTTCAATGCTGATTTAGATCCAGAGTACCAAAGCCGATCGCCAACCGGCGGTCGAGCAAAGCGTCGGGACCTAACCTCTTCTCCCGGAACAACCTCACGAGACACGTCGGCGACGGTCGTTGTTGGGCGGCGCTGATGGGAGCGGAAAGCATGAAACCGTATAGTGACTTAGAGACCCGCGGCCAAGTCGGGCGGTTACGGGGCCTGGCCGCCGTGGCGCTGGCGGCCTATGATCTGGGGCCGGCGCGGCTGGCGCTGCTGTCGCACCAGGATGCGACGATCTTTCGGATCGATGCGGAACGCGGCGACCGCTATACATTGCGCATTTATAACCCGGCGTTCTTTGCGGCGGCCCGTGTCGAGCCGCCCCTGGCCTGGCTCGCGGCGCTGGGCCGGGAAACCGACTTGGCCGTGCCCGCGCCGATCCCGGCCCGCGACGGGCGGCTGTGGGTGGAGGCGACCGCACCAGGCGTGCCGGACGCGCGGCCCTGTGTGCTCAGTCGCTGGGTGGGCGGGCGCTTCCGCAACCGCAGCCTGGGAGCGAGGCACCTGGCGGCGGTGGGTCGGGTGCTGGCCCGCCTGCATTGCCACGCCGAGACGTTCACCCCGCTGCCCAACACCCGCCCGACCTGGGACTGGGACGGGGAGTTTGGCGACCGCTCCGTATTCGCGCCCGGCCCCCATGCCCTAGCGATGAGCACTGACCGGCTACCGGCAGGTGCGCCGACTGCCGGCGGTTGACGAACGCCTGCTCCCTATCTTCGTGGCCGCCCGCTTCGTGGATCTCCTGAATTGGATGGGCCACCTGGACACTCCGCAAATGCGCGCCCGCGCCCCCCGCCTGGCGGCCACTGCGGCGCGGCGGATACGGGAATTACCGTTGGCAGAGTAGAACGACATCACGGCCAACCCGCCGACGTGGTATCGGTTCCAGTCCGGCTTGCCCAACGTGCTTGTCGCCGCGCTGCGGGTCGACGAGGGCAACACCACGCTCTCCGCCTGGACCCGCAACCGTGGCATGTATGTCTGGCCGTTGCCGAACGGGCCGTTCACGCCGCCGACGCCCGGTGGACCGACCGCCACGCCCGGCGGATGCAGCCTCAGCTTCAGCGATGTGCAGACCACCGACTACTTCTACACGCCGGTGATCTACCTGGCCTGCCACGGCGCGATCTCGGGCTACGCCGACGGCACTTTCCGGCCCTACAACAATACCACGCGCGGCCAGTTGAGCAAGATCATCGTCGGCGCGAAAGGCTGGGCCATCGACACCACCGGCGGCCTGCACTTCAGCGACGTCGACGCCAGTAACCCGTTCTACAACTTCATCGAGACCGCCTACAATCACGGGGTGATCAGCGGCTACGGCGACGGCACGTTCCGCTGGGGCGCAAATGTGACGCGCGGCCAGCTCAGCAAGATCATCGTGAGCGCCCAGGGCTGGGCCATCAACACCACCGGCGGCCCGCACTTCAGCGACGTCGACACCAGTAACCCGTTTTACAACTTTATCGAAACGGCCTACAATCGGAGCATCATCAGCGGCTACGGCGACGGCACGTTCCGCTGGGGCAACGATGCCACCCGTGGTCAGATCAGTAAGATCGTCTACCTGGCCGTCACGGCTCCGTAGCCATCGCGGACGCTGAACACGCCGGGGCCGGATCCTCCTGGATCCGGCCCCGCAATTTCGGCCGCACTCTTCGAGGTGATGTACTGCCTGTCGAACGCGCCCGTGACGACATCATGACGATGGCATAGATTAGATCAGCCAGCGCCTATGCCGACCGCAGAGACGGCGCCGTCAAGGGCCGATCGTGTAGACCGACAGGCGGTTCGCCGGGTCGTCCTGGGGGGTCTGGTTGGGGAAGACGGCCGCCAGCTTGGCCTGCATCGTGGCGGCTTGCGGGGCGGTGAAGGCCCACCAGTGGACCACCAAGTAGCGCACCCCGGCGGTCTGCAGCGTCTGCACGCCCGCCCGGATGCCGGCGGGATCCAGGCCGTCGGCGCTCGCGCTGTTCTGCAGGTAGCCGAGCAGCGGCGTGCGGTCGACGAAGGGGTCCGGCGGCTGGCGCGAGAGGTAGCCGTAGACCAGGGGCTTGCCGTGAACCGTCTGGTAGGCCATGTAGTCGGCCATCGGGCGCAGCGGCAGCTCCAGGATGGCGAACGAGCCGGGCTGGGCGGCCACCTGGTGATAAAAGGGGATGTCGTAGCCGGGCGGGGCCATCGGATAGGGGATGGCCAGGAACTCCAGGCCCAGCAGGAGGGCCACACCTCCCTGGAGCAGCAGCGGCCGCCCGCGGCCGGGCCAGCGCGCGCTGAGCGCCGTGAGGGCGTAGCCGGCCAGCACCGCGAGGGCCAGGCTGGCCAGCACGATAAAGCGGGCCGGCACGCGCATGACGCTGAACCCGGGCACGAAATTGTAGAGCATCAGGTACGGCAAGGGCACCGTCGTGTTGAACGTCGTGAATGTGGCCCGGCCCAGCACATGGAGGATCGGCCCGAGCGACAGTAGCCACGCCAGCGCCGCCGCCCCCGCCCAGAAAGCCACCGCCCGGTTCCGCCGCCAGAGCAGGCCCAGCCCCGCCAGCACGAGCGTCGTATAGCCGAGGAACACCGAGCGCTCCGCGGTATTGCGCTCCGGCTGCTGCCGTTCCAGGGCCTGGGCGTAGCCAGCCCAGAACGGGTGCAACGCCGAAGGGACGAACGAGTCCACCAGGTCGGAGGAGTAGACCAACGTCTCCCGGGGCGGGAACTTCATCCAGTCCTGGCCCTGCTGCGCCAACACGGTGCGCAGCAAGAGCGGCCCGGCCAGGGCGCCGAACACCGCGCCCAACACGGCGAGTCGGGCCAGCAGGGGCCCCCAGGCGCGCAGGGCGGCCCGGCCGCGGGTGTCGGCCAGCAGGCGCCAGAGCAGGTAGCCGCCGGTGAAGACGCCCAGGAAGGCCACGTAGATCCATTCGGTGAACGCGTTCGCCACCAGGAAGAGCCCCGCCGCGCCGGCCCACAACAGGCCCCGCCGCTGGCCCGTCCCGTCGATCGGGGCGCCCGGGGCGCCGCAGGCCCGGAAGAGCGCCCAGAGATAGAAGGGAATCCATTGTAACGAGGCCAGGTTCATATGGCCGAGCAGGTGCCCCAGGTGATAGGGGCAGAAGGCGAAGGCGATCCCGGCCACGAACGCCGCGCCGGCGTGCCCCGTGAGGTCGCGCACCAGGAGCCAGGTGGCGTAGCCAGCCAGCACGAAGGAGACCGCTAGCACGCCGTTATAGAGCGGCAGCAGCCCGACCCCGGCCAGCTGAAAGGGGATGGTCAGGACCCCTTCGAGCGGCACCAGGGTGTGGAACAGGAGGCTGACCCCCTGCGGATAGTAGAGATAAGTCGTATAAAACGGATCGGTGTGCAGATCGACCAGCGCCTTGCGCATCCACCAGAGGTTCCAAAGATGCTGCCAGGCATCTCCGCCGCCGGGCACGGCAGTCAGGAAGTCGGCCGCGAGGGGCCAGGTGAGCAGCGCGGTCAAGGCGGCATAGGCCGCCAGGATGCCGAGATGGCGCCTCAAGGGCGCGGGCGCCGCCGGACGGCCAGGGCGCGCCGGCCGAGCCCGCGGGCCAGATTGAGGACCAACGTCGCCTGCCGCCCCACGCCCCCCACGGCACCCCTGGCCAGCGGGGGCGGCGGCGGCGGGGCCGGGACCGGGGCGGCATCGGCGGTCAGCGTCACCCCGGGCTCGTTGACCGTCAGCGTCACGGTCGTCACCGGGACGGTGCCGTGCAGGGCCAGGGCGGGCTCCTCGGGCATCGGCACGTCGAAGAAGCCACGCAGCCGGGCGAAATAGGGGCCGGACACCTGTTGCACCACGCCGGCCACCGGGATGCCGAACAGCGCGCCCCAGGGCCCCGCCACTTGCAAGCCGACCAGCAAGGCGGCCACGACAAACAGGGGGTGCATGCCGATCGCCTGGCTCAGGATGCGCGGGCTGACCACCTGCGTCATCAGCGTCTGCACCCCAAACAACACCAGCAGTAGCAGCCACCAGTTGTTCAGGGCCGTGGGCGTCACCAGGATGATCAGGATCGGCGGGACATAGGCGATGAAGCCGCCGATCACCGGGATCAACATCGCCAGCCCGGCGATGATCGAGGCGATCAGCACGTAATCCAGGTTAAAGACGGCCATGATCGCCGCATTGAGCACGGCGTAGAGCAGGGCAAAGACGACCTGGCCGCGCAAGAAGCCGCCGAAGGCGCGCGCCACCGAATCGCCCATCAGCTGAAATTCTTCGCCCAGCGCCGGCGGCAGCACGACCATCGCATTGTTGAACAGCCGGTCGCCGTCTTTCATGAAGTAAAACGAGAGCAGCAGGATGATAATCGCGTTGAACAGAAAGGCCGCCAGGCCCGTGACGAAATTCAGCACGCTGCCGCCGACGTTCTTGACCTGCTCGCCCAGTGTGCCATACAGGCTATCGAGGTGGATATCTTCGGCCCGGACGCCCAGGTTTTTCATCTGGGCCAACACCTTGTTCCCCAGGTTCTCCAACTCGATTGTATAATTCGGGGTGGCGTCGATCAGGCGCTGGATCTGATCGGCCAGCGCGGGGAAGATGAGCAGCCCGGTGAGTGTAAGCACCAGCAGCATCGCCAGGTAGACGATCGTCACCGCGGCCACCTGGCCGAGCCCCATCCCCTGGAGCCACCGTGCGAGCGGGCTGAGCACAAAGGCCAGCAGCCAGGCCAGGAAAAAGAGCAGCATGATATTGGCGAACTGGATGACCAGCAGCCAGACCTGGCCCAGCAGCCACGAGGCGGCGATAATCACCAGCAATATGATGAGCGCCTGTAACCAGCGGTTGTTATTCATACGATCAGTCGTCAGTCGTCAGTCGTCAGTCGTCAGTCGTCAGTCGTCAGTCGGCGGTCGTCAGTCGGCGGTCGTCAGTCGTCAGTCGTCAGTCGTCAGTCGGCGGTCGTCAGTCGGCGGTCGTCAGTCGGCGGTCGTCAGTCGGCGGTCGTCAGTCCGCTAACAACTGACGATGCCGCCGCGCCCCTCGCCCTCGCCAACCGCCCTACAACTGACGACTGACGACTGACGACCGCCGACTGACGACTCGTCACACCGGCGTGCCGCAATTCGGGCAGAACGCGGCGCCGGGGGCGAGGACTTTGCCGCAGGTGCGGCAGCGCCGCTCTTCCGGCGCCGGCGGCGGGACGCGGGTCTCCGGCAGGGGGGCCGCCAGTTTGGGCGGAGGCAGGTCGCCGGGGGCGGGCGCCGGGCCCGCCGTCCCGGTGCCCAGGGCCGGCGCGGCCGGGCGCGGGAACGGTGTGGGCGGCGGCGCCGCGATCCCCCCGCCGGTGGTCCCGCCCGGCCTGGGCGGCGGCAACGGCACACTGCCGCCGGCCGGCGCGGCCGGGATGGTCACGGGCACGGGGCGGCGCACCGGCCGCGGGCGGGCCACGATCGCGGCCAGGACGGCGATAATGCCCCCGGCGGCCAACAGGATCGGCCACCAGCCGGCCCACTCCAGCAGGAAGCCCGTGCCCGGGTCGGTCCGTAGCTCGCTGCCGGGCGGGCTGCCCTGGCTGTAGTACCAGTTGCGCAGCAGGATGGCGAAGATCGCCACGCCGTTAAAGAGCCCCAGCCCGGCGCCGGCCAGCCGGGCACGGAAGCCGAGCCGGCCACTCGCCGGCAGCAGCAGGGCCCCGCCGTAGCCGATCAGCAGCAGCGGCACCAGGAACAGCAGCGCGCGGATGACCATCTTCCCGCCCGCCGGCCCGACGACGCCGAGCAGGTTGCCCAGGTCGCCGCCCCAGGTATCGCCCCATTCGTCGGCGAGCAGCGCGCCGAGCAACAGCCCGCCCAGAGTCACGACTTCGGGCCAGGGCCCGCGCCGCAGCCCGGCCAGTGCGAACAGCACCAGCACCACGATCAATATGCCGTCCAGAACCAGAGTCATCTGCCTTCCCCCCGCCTCCCTGCCCCCTGCCTCGTTGTTTGCGCACATTGTAACATATTTGCTACGGATTGACAGACGGAACTGTTGCAGACTCGCCGCGGGCGCAGGTGTCGCCGGGCGCGCAGATCGGGTATAATGAGCAGTACCTTAGTCAGGAGGCCCCACAACTGATGAGCGCAGACGCCCCCGCGGCTTTGCCCCTGTTCGCCGCCGAGCCCGATCCCCCGCCCGCGGGGCCGCCCCCGCCCGCCGTCGCGGGTGGCCCCGCGGGCGGGGGCAGCAACGGCGCGCTCTACCGGCGCTATCGCTCGCGCGACTTCAATGAGCTGGTCGGGCAGGAGCCGATCGTCCAGACCTTGCGCAACGCCCTGGCCGGCGGCCGGCTGGCCCATGCCTACCTGTTCTGCGGCCCGCGGGGCACGGGCAAGACCTCGACGGCCCGCCTGCTGGCCAAGGCGGTGAACTGCCTGGCGCCCGAGGGCACGGAACGCCCCTGCAACGCCTGTCTCGCCTGCCGGGCGATCAACGAAGGGCGGGCGGTCGACCTGATCGAGATCGACGCGGCGTCCAACAACAGCGTCGAAGATGTCCGCGATCTGCGCGAGCGGGTCAACTTTGCGCCCGCCCAGCTGCGGCGCAAATTCTACATCATCGACGAGGTCCATATGATGAGCACTTCGGCGTTCAATGCGCTGCTGAAGACGCTCGAAGAGCCGCCCGCCCATACCATTTTCGTGCTGGCCACGACCGACCCGCAGAAATTGCCGGCCACTGTGCTGAGCCGCTGCCAGCGCTTCGATTTTCGCCGCATCGCCCTGCCCGTGATGGTCCAGCATATGGCGGGCATCATCCGCACCGAAGGCTTTACGGCCGAGCCGGGCGTGCTGGAGCTGATCGGCCGGCAGGCCACCGGCTGCATGCGCGATGCCCTGTCGCTGCTCGATCAACTGATGAGCTTCGCCGACGGTGCCCTGACCCTGGCCCAGGTGCAAGCCGTGCTCGGCGCGCGCAGTACCGCCGAAGTCGGCGGCTTTGTCGATGAGCTCATCGCCGGCGACGTGGCCGGCGGCTTCCGCCGGCTCCATGCCGCGATCGAGAACGGAGCCGATCCGCGCCAGCTCAACCGCCAGGTGGTCGAGCACCTGCGCAGCCTGCTGCTCTTGCGGGCCGGCGGCGACGCCGCGGCTCTGGAGGCCACCGAGGAGGAAGTCACGAGCCTGCGGGCGCAGGCCGCCCGCACTCAGCTGCCCGCCCTCGTGGCCTGGATCCGCGCCTTCAGCAACGCCGATGCCGGGCTGAAAAACGGCCTGTACGGCGTGCTACCCCTGGAGCTGGCCCTGGTCGAAGCCAACCTGGCCAGTCCGACCGCGGCGGGGGAGAGCGGAACCCGACCGGCCCCCATGGCGGTCGCGGCGCCCACGCCGCCCCGCTACGAGGCGCCCGCCCGCCCGCCCGGCGAGTTGCGCCCGCCGGCACCCGCTCCCCCGCCGGCCGCCCGGGCGCGCCCCCTGCCGCCGCCCGCCCCGGTGCGCGCCCTCCGGCCGGCGGGGGAGCCGCCTCCCCCAGCGGCCGGGGCCGATCCGGGCGCGCCCGGCCCCGGCGATCCCGCCACCGTGATCGAGCGTTGGCCACAGGTGAAAGACGCCTTGCGGCGGCGCGATCCCAAGCTGCTCGCCTTTTTGAGCAGCGCGAAATCGGTCGCCGTCGAAGGCCACTCCGTGGTGCTGGGCTTCCCACCGACGCATACGATGCATCGGGAAACCTTCGAGCAACCCAAAAATCGCGACGTCGTGGAGGCCGTGATGGCCCAGGTCTTAGGCTATTCGTACCGTTTACGCTGCTTTAACCTGTCCGAGGAAGATGCCCGCCCGGCCGCGCGCCGCCCGGTCGAGGCCAACGGCGCCGGCGATCCGGCCGCTGCCAGCCCCCGCGCCCAAAAAGCCCGGGCCCTGATCGACGAGGATTAACCCGGCGGCGCGGGGGACCGCGCGTGTTTGTTGTCTTGTAGCAGAGTAAGGAGCCCAGCCCCTATGCAACCCAACGCCAAGATGATCCAGCAGTTACAGAATCGGTTAGTGAAGATCCAGGAAGACCTGGGCAAAGAAACCGTCGAGGCCTCGGTGGGCGGCGCCGTGACTATCGTCATGACCGGCCACCATGAAGTCAAATCAGTGAAGATCGATCCCGAGGCGGTCGACCCGGCCGACATAGAAATGCTCGAAGACATGATCCTGTCCGCCTTCAACCAGGCGCTCGAAAAAGCCTCCGCCCTGGCCCAGGAGCGGATGGGCGCCGTGACGGGCGGCATGAAAATCCCGGGCCTTTTCTAAAGCCCAGCGCCTCGCCGGTCGCGGGCGCCGGGACGAGGCGGCCAAGGTCGTTATGGCGGAAAGTAGTGCCGTGCCGGACCCAGCCGTCGCCCACACGGAAGCGGGGACCTCCCCCATCGGGGCACCCCGGCAGCTCCTGTTCACTGGCGGCATTGTGCTGGTCTTTGTGCTGCTGCTGGCGGCGCTGGTCAATACGGTGAGCGGCCTCGGCCTGCCATTCGCCGGGTACACGCTGACCGCCGCCTACACGGTCGACGACAACCCGGCGCCTGGGGCCCCGGCCCTCGGCGGGCCCAGCGCGGGCGACCGCATCCTGCGCATGGATGGCCAGCTACCTGCCGAAATGCGCGCGGTGTTTGGCGCGGCGGCCCGCACCGGCCGGCCGGTGGAGTACGTGACCCAGCACCGGCTGCCCGACGGCACGCGGGTGCCCGGGACGGCGCAGGGCGGGGTCACCGTCTTCCGCCTGAGTCATTGGCTGCAGATCTATCTGCCCGGGCTGTTGCTCGGCGGGATCTGGTGGGCGCTGGGCACCTTCCTCTACTTCGTGGGCCGGGAGCGCCGCGTTCATCAGATTTTCCTCGTCGTCAGCCTGATTATCAGCAGCCTGGTGCTGACCGATCTCAGCACGATCTACACGTACCAGGAAACGCCCCTGGCCGCTACGGTCTTCCAGCCCCTGTATGCGCTCCTGCTGCCCCTGGCGGGGGCCAGCATGATCCAGCTTGCCTTGTTCTTCCCCGTGCCGAAACGCCTGGTCGTGGCGCATCCGCGCTGGCACTATGGCGTCTACTTGCTCGCCTTGCTGATCGGCAGCGCCAACATGATCACCCGCCTGCTCCGCGCCCAGGAGACCGCCCGCGGCCTCGTGCCCCCGCCCGACACCCTGGCGACGGTCTGGAGCAGCCTGGCCGGGCTGTTTACCGTCGCCGGCCTGCTGGTGCTGATCGGCGGCCTGCTCTACGACCGGCTGCGCGCCCGGGACCGGGTGGTGCGCCGCCAGGTGGCGCTCGTGGGGCTGGGCGCGCTGCTGGGGGCCGGGCCGCTGGTGCTGGGCGAGCTGTTGCCCCTCGCCCTCGGCCAGCGCACCGTGATCACCACCCAGCAAGGGTATCTCTTCCTGATCCTGGCGCCGCTGGCCCTCGCCTACGCCATCGTCCGCTACCGGCTGTTCGACGTCACTCGCGTGCTCCAGTTGGGGGCCGTGTACCTGGTGGCGAGCAGCATCTTGCTGGGGCTGTATTTCCTGCTCGTCAGCGGGCTGCAGGCCCTCTTGCGCGAGCTAACGGGCCAGCAATCCGACATCGTCGCGCTGATCTCGACGTTGGGCATTGCCGTGCTGTTTGCGCCGCTGATCGCCCGGGCGCAGTTCTACGCCGAGCGGGTGTTGTTCCGCGAGCGCTTCCTGCTGCGCCAGGCCTTGCGCGACTTCGGGGCGCGCGTCGCGACGCTCTATGAGCTGGACCCCCTGGCCGGCGCGCTGGTCGAGGAAACCAGCCGCCTGCTGCGGGTGCCCG
>DATGEF010000672.1:0-17597 GCA_035310405.1 Chloroflexia bacterium
GGCGGCGGACGGCGCCCTGGCTGCTGGTCACGCTCTGGCCGACCCTCTACCTGCTGTACATCGGCACCTGGGAAGCCCGCTTCGTGCGTCATACCCTGCCGCTGGTGCCGTTCTGTTGCCTGTTCGCCGCCGGGCTGCTCAGCGAGCTGCAGGCGCGTTGGCCGCGGGGGGCACCGCTCGTGACGGGCGGGGTGCTGGCCGGGGCGGCCGGGTGGGGGCTGGCGCTGCTGGCGATCTACAGTGCGCCGGACACCCGTCTGGCGGCGACCACATGGATGCACGCCCAGCTGGCGGCCGGCACCCGGTTGGTGGTCGAGGACCCGAACCAGTTGTTGCCGCTGCCCGACGCGACGCACCCGGCCGGCATGTACCAGTACGGGGTGCTGGCGGTGACGGCGCCGGATAGCCCGGCCAAAATGGCCAATTTTGCGGCCGTGCTGGCCGCGGGTGATGTGCTCGTGGTGCCGAACCGCCGCTGGTCGGCCGTCTTGCCGCATGATCCGGCATTTCCCGCCACCGGACGCTATTATACCCTCCTGTTTGCCGGGCGCCTCGGCTATACGCCCCTGGCCACCTTTGCCAGCCCGCCGCGGCTCGGCCCCCTCACCTGGCCCGACGACAGCGCCGAAGAAACGTTCCAGGTCTTCGACCACCCGACGGTGCGCCTCTTCCGCAACACCGGCCGGCTGCCGGAGGCCACCCTACAAGCCTTACTCAGCCCTAATTCAGGGAATTTGGCGCGCTGATTCGGGCGGATAGCGATATCTACGGAGCTGAGACTAGCTTTTTCTCGCGCACACTCAAAGTTGGCGATGTGGCGGATTTGACAATTGAGACGGTTCGGGAGGGATCAAGGACGAAAACTGTATTAGGAGGCGAAACGTTCTGGGTGTATGAGTGGACGCACCCGACATTGGGAAACCTCAGAGCGATAGTCGACCAAGAGGGGGTTATAATCAGTGCCTTTCCGATACACTAAGCAACTGAAGACCTATACAGGCTCATTCGAGGAGATCCGGCTGGACTTCACGCCGGAGGAGCCCGTAACTGAAGATGAGCGTATCCCCGGTATGGCCACTTATACTTATGAGCTGGCCAACCTCCACGTTTATCTAGAGGGGACGGACGCCGCAGAAAAGACACCTTCAGCATACATGACGCTGCTTCTGGGTCAGCTACTTAGTGGGCTGGCCGATCTGTTGGCTAGCCAAACTATAGCAGTCCAGTGGATGAGCGATCCCTGGCAGATGGACTTACGCGGCGACGCAGCACACAATCGCCTGTTCATCACCTTGCATGTACCAGATACCCACCGGGTAGTGATGCGTGATGTCAGTGTACCGCTTGATCAGTTCGGACGCGAACTAATCCGTATATGCCAACGCTGGAGCAAGTATCTTGACACTACTTATCACGATGAGGTCATTGATTTCAAATTGGGTAAGCATTACCATGGTTTTGAGCGATCTATAAAGGAGGCGCAACAGGTATTACAGACGGCCTCGACCATCTGACAGGCGTGGTGCTCAACGCCGGGGGGAGCGTGGCCCCCGCCGACGTCGCCACCACCTACACCTACGACCGCGCCGGGCGGCTCACCGATGTGCTCGACGCCCGCCACAGCCACCACCCGCGCACCTACGACGCCGCCGGCTGGCTGACCAGCCGCGCCGATGGCCTCAGCCGCGCCACCACCTACACCTATGACCGCGGCGGGCGCCTGCTGACCCTGGCCGACCCCCGGCCCCAGACGGTCACCTACAGCTACGACAGCCTCGACCACCCGACCGCTATCAGCGCCCCCGGCCTTAGCCCCATCAGCTACACCTACGATGCTGCCTCCCAGCGCCAGACCCTCGTCGACGCCACCGGCCCCACCACCTACAGCTATGACGGGCTCGGCCGCGCCGTCACCGTCCACACCAGCGAGGGCAGTGTCCATGCCGACCGCGATCCCCGCGGCCAGCGCACCAGCCTGAGCACCACCACCGGCGCCCCCGTGGCGCCGACCGCCTCACGGAGTTGCGCAGCACCAGCGGCCCCGCCCCCGGCACCCCGGTCAGCGACTTCAACTACACGCTCGATCGCCGCGGCTAGCTCAGATACATCTTACCGGCTGGATGGGGGCGGGGGCAAGGGCCACAGGGCCACAAATAGGGCCACCGTCAGGGTCACAAAGCTGACTAGGAATTCGCCGGCTGGACCCCGATATGGTAAGGCATATTAATGACCACGATGCCGGGTCGGAAAAGTAGCGCCCCCTTGAGCCGCAGGGCCGATTGGTTATGCAGTACATACTCCCAGGGGCGGGAGCTCACGAATTCCGGGATCAACACCGTCAGCACGCGTTCCGGTTGCTGGCGGTGCAGCGCATCGATGTAGGACAGCAGTGGGCGCAGCAGCGAGCGGTAGGGGGATTCGACGACCACCAGCGGCACCTCGGGTATCCAGGCGTGCCAGCGCGCTTCCAGCTTCTCGACTTGTGCGGTGTCCTCGTCGGAGGCCACATGCACGGCCACCACGTTGTCGGTCAATGAGCGGGCATAGGCCAGGGTGCCCAGGGTCACCTGGTTGAGGCTGGCGATCGGCATGATAATCAGGTGCTCGACGCGGTGCAACATGTCCGGTCCGCCATCCGCCGGCGCGGCATGGGGCAGGTTGATCAAGGGGTTGGAGGGCAGGATCGCCCCTGCGGCCGCCGCCCGCCCGGCCTGGATGGTGACCCCCTCCAGGCTCAAGGCCTGCCGCACGCGCTCATAGTGCCGGGCGATACGTAGGAAGACCCAGACGATGACCGGCACCAGCGCGATCACCATCCAGGCTCCCGCGTTGACCGTGATCCCGCTGACGGTGAACAGCGGTTGACCCTCGGCGAACTTGGTCCAGCAGAGGATCACCAGCACCACCAGGGTGGTGACGGCGCCGATGCCGTTGATCACGGCGTTGCCCTGCCAGCCGGGCGTGCGCAGCCGCCGCCAGCGCATCACCATGCCGGCTTGCGAGAGTGTGAAAGAGCTAAACACGCCGATAGCGTAGAGTGGCAGCAGGGCCGTCGTATCGCCGTTGAACACCACGATCAGCACCCCCGAGAGGACTGCCAGGGCGACGATCCCGACCGTGAAGGCCAGCCGATCGCCGCGCAGCGAGAAGAGGTGGGGCACAAACCGGTCGCGCGCGAGCAGGAATGACAGGCGTGGGAAGTCGGCAAAGCTGGTATTGGCCGCCAGCACCAGGATCAGCGCGGTCGCCCATTGCAGCAAGAACCAGAAGGCGTTCTGCCCGTTGATGGTGAGCCCATCCAGGGGGCGGAAGATGGTGCGCCCGAGCTGCGACATGACGCTCTCGGTGGTGGAGATCTGCACGCCGGCCTGGGCGGCGAGGAAAGAAATGCCGAGGAACATCGTACCCAGCAGGACGCCGAGCGTCACCATGGCAGCCGCGGCGTTGCGCGACTCGGGCTTCTTAAACGCCGGCACGCCGTTGGAGATCGCCTCGATGCCGGTGAGGGCGGTGCAGCCACTGCTGAAAGCCCCCAGCAAGAGCAAGAGCCCGACCGCCTGCAGCTGGCCCGTTTTCGGGTCGCCCGGGGGCACCAGGTCCCGCACGGGGCCGACCGCGCCCAGGTGGCCGCCGAAGAACTGGACCAGGCCATAGCCGAGCAGGGCAAAGACCAGAGTCAGGAAGGCATAGGTGGGCACGGAGAAGACCGTGCCGGACTCGCGCACGCCGCGCAGGTTGAGCAGGAGGATGACCAGGATGGCGCCGAGACAGATCGGCACCCGGTAGACGTCCAGTTGGGGGGCCAGCGAGATGATCGCCAACACGCCCGCCGAGACACTCACGGCGACCGTCAGCACATAGTCGGTCAGCAGCGAGGCGGCGGCGACCAGGCCGGGCAGGGTGCCCAGGTTGGCCTTGGCCACGATATAAGAGCCGCCGCCGTTCGGGTAGGCAAAGATGGTCTGGCGGTAGGAGAAGACCAGGATGGCGATCAGCACGGCGATGGCCAGCGCGACCGGGATGCTGTAGGGGAATGCGCCGGTGCCGGCCAACAACAGCGCCCCGAGGATGGCGTCGGTGGCATAGGCGACGGAGGAGAGAGCATCCGAGGAGAGAACGGCCAGGGCCTGGAACTGGTTCAGCCGTTCGTGCGCGGCCGCGGCAGTGCTGATCGGGTTGCCGATGACGATGCGCTTGACGCCGCCGAGGACTCGCCCGAGTGGCGTGCTGGGGGCGCTGGCCTGCGGCAAGGCTTCCAGGTGGCCCGGGCCGAGCCGGCGAAAGCCTTCCTCGCCTGGGCGCGCGCGGCGCATATAGCGGTCGCCGGGCCGGGTGCCTTTATGCATCTGATGGCTGTCCAGTTCGGCCATGGAGACATGGGTGCCGCCGTTGAGCAGATTGGGGCTAGGCTTATGGCTGGCGGGGATCGCCGGAAAGATGTCGGCGGCGAGATCGGTCTCGGGCTCGTGCCCGGCCAGGCGATCGGGGAGGAAGCGCACGGCGGCCGCGGATTCGTCCGTGGCCGGCGCGGGAGGCCGCTGGGCGGCGGCCTCTTCTTCCTCGGTCAGGCGCAGTAAGTCGGCAACGGGCGGCATCTCATACTCTGGGGAACCCCGATCGCCCCCCTTCGTGGGGTGCTCCGGGGTGGAATCCTGATCCTGGACAGGGATATGTGGACGATTCTTCATCTGGGCCTAGTGTGTCGGTCGGACACGTCGCCTCCTCTCGGGCAAATGATCGGCGTCGCCGGATCGGTGGGGTGCGTATCGGCACCCAGTGAGGGCGCCAGCGGGCGGTGCCTTCCCTCTCATCTTACGGCTTCTGCTATAAGGGAAATATAAGGATTTCCCCCGGCCCTGATAAGCACCTTCGCACATCTTTACATTTTCCTTATAGGCGTTGCGCTATGATCGGAGGGAGGAGCGCACGGATGAAGGCCCAATTTATCCTGCTGGTCGAGGATGAACCGATTTTGCGCAACGTGCTGGCGCGCACCCTGGCGGCGCGGGGCTACCTGGTGTTGACGGCGGGCAGCTTCCGCGAGGCCGCCGATCACCTGGCGGTCCGGCCCGCGTTGCTGATCCTCGACATTGGCCTGCCCGACGGGAGCGGCTGGGATGTGGCCGGTTGGGTGGAGTCGCTCATCGCGCCGGTGCCGATCATCGTGATTTCGGGCCAGCCGCCCGACCGCCGCCAGTTGCGCCGCTTCCAGACAGTCGCGTTTTTGCCCAAGCCGTTTGCCGTCGGGGATCTACTGGCAGCGGTCGGCGAACATGTGCTGTCGCAGGCCGCGCCGAGGGGCTGAGGGCGGCCGGGATTCCTGGTCAAACAGCACGCAAATGTGATACAGTGGCCGGGGATACGGGCCGCGCCGCGGGATGGCGGTTGCTGGTGGCGGGCTGGGGGGGGCCCCGGAAAGAAGCGGATGCTGGATATTCAACGGCTGCTGCGGATCATACGTCCGTTGGCGAGTGGGCAGCGGTGGGTCGATCGGCTCGTGACCGAGGTGGCGATTACCTCCCCGGCGGCGCGCGCCGGGGGGGCCCGCTATGCCCTGACCCTGCTGGCGCTGGGCGCGGTCACGGCAGGCTTCTGGCCGATCAAAGAGAGCGCCGGGCTGCTCAATATTGGTCTGGTCTTTCTGATTGTCGTCGTCGGCGCGACCGCCTTCGGCGGGCGGGGGCCGGGCCGTGTCGCCGCTGTCGTCGGCTTTCTGCTCTTTGATTTTTTTCTGGTGCCGCCCTACCTGACGCTGGCGATCGGCGATCTGCATAATATCCTGGCCCTGGTCGTGTTTTTGGGGTTGTCGGTCCTGATCAACACGCTGATCGGGCGGGCACGCGAGGAGACCGCCCAGGCGGCGCGCCGCGCTGGCGACCTGCAGCGGCTGTATACTCTGGGCCAGGTGGCCCTGCGCACCCTCCGGCGCGAGGCGCTGCTGCCCGCGCTGGTGGCCCAGGTGGTCGAAATGGTGGAGGCCGAGGCCGGCTGGCTGGTACTACTTGACGTGACCGGCAGCGCGCTACGGGTCGCCGCGCGGATGCCGCCGGATGCCCCCGCCCCGACCGCGCCCGAATGGGACGCAGTTCAGCAGGTATTCGCGCACGCCGCCCGGGGCCCCGGGCTGGGAGCCGGCGCGGCGACCCGCCCGCGCACGTTGTTGGCCCCGTTGGCGGTGCGGGGCCGCGTGCTGGGGGTGCTGGGGGTGACGGCGGGGCCGCGCCCGCGCCCGTTTGCCGCCGCCGAACAGACCGTGCTGGCGACCCTGGCCGACCAGGTGGCGCTGGCCCTCGACCGGCTTGACCTGCAGGAAGAGGCCGACCGTGCCGAAGTGCTCGAACGCACCGACGCCTTGAAGTCGGCGCTGTTGCACGCGGTCTCGCATGATCTGCGCACGCCGCTGGCCTCGATCAAAGCCACCGTCACCAGCTTGCTCGACCCGGCGATCCAGTGGGAAGCCATCACCCAGCGCGAGTTTTTGGAAGGTGTGGACGAAGAGTGTGATCGGCTCACGCGGCTAGTTGGCAATTTGCTGGATATGTCGCGCATCGAGGGCGGGGCCGTGCGGCTGGACCGCGACTGGTATCCGATCGGCGAGGTAATCGCCACCGTGCGCCGCCGCCTGGCCGCCCGGCTGGCCGACCACCCGCTGGAGGTTACCCTACCGCCAGACCTGCCGTTGGTGCCGCTGGATTTTGTGAAAATCGATGGGGTGCTGACCAACTTGCTGGAAAACGCGATCCGCTACACACCGCCCGGCACGCCGATCCAGGTGCGGGCCGGGGCCTGGCAGGGCGTGCTGGCCGTGACGGTGGCCGATACCGGGTCTGGCGTGGCCCCCCAGCACCTGGCCCACCTGTTCGATAAATTCTACCGGGTGGCGGGCAGCCACCCGCCGCAGGGGAGCGGGCTGGGGCTGGCGATCGCCCAGGGCATGGTCCAGGCGCATGGCGGCACCATTTCGGCGCGGAGCGCCCCCGGGCAGGGGCTGACGATCACCTTCACGTTGCCGCTGGCGCTGCCCGATCCCGCCCCGCCGCCCGCGGCACGCGCCGGCTCCGAGAACGCCGAGGCCGCCGATGGCCGGTGAGCGGATCCTGCTGATTGACGACGAGCCGGCGGTGCAACGCGCCATCCGCCTCAGCCTGGAAGGCTACGGCTTTGTGGCCGACACGGCGGCGACCGGCACCGCCGGCTGGATCAAGGCCCTCCAGGCGCCGCGCCCCCAGGTGGTGCTGCTCGATCTCGGCCTGCCCGACCTCGACGGCCTGGAGGTCTGCGCGCGGATTCGGGCCGGCAGCGCCGTGCCGATCATCATCCTCACCGCCCGCGAGGCCGAGCACGAAAAAATCGCCGCCCTGGACGGCGGCGCCGACGATTATGTGACCAAGCCGTTCGGCATGGGCGAATTACTGGCCCGCATCCGGGTGGCGCTGCGTCATGTGCCCGGTGCGCCGGCCAGCGCTGAGCCACTGCGGATCGGGGACCTGGTGATCCACCCGGCGGCACATCAGGTGCGGGTGCGCGACACCCCCGTCCACTTGACCCCGACCGAATTTAAGCTGCTGGCGACCCTGGCGGCCAACGCCGGGCGAGTGAGTACGCACCGCTACCTGCTACGCGAAGTGTGGGGCGCCGGCTATGCCGCCGACAGCCAACTGCTGCGGGTGTTCATTGGTCAGGTGCGCACCAAAATCGAGCGCAACCCCGCCGACCCCGAATACATCCTCACCGAACCCGGTGTCGGCTACCGCTTCCGCGTCGCTGATGAAGGGTGATTCCGAACGCAGGGAAGGGGGAAAACAAAAAGGGACGCGACGGGCGATTATGTAGCAGCAACGCAGAGTAGATCGCAAGCAGGTGGTCGCGCCCCTTAGGGAGCGGGGGATACCCGCCCGGGATTCTCTAAAGCAAGGAGCGTGCCAGCCCCGGCTAGCGCCGCTCGGGCAAGGCCTGGCGGCTGGTTTCGACTTGCTCATGGTAGGCATCCGAGACGCCCACCTGCTCGCCGGTGCCTTGCTGCTGGATCAGCTTGGCCACCAGGCCGGTCCAGCCGGTCTGGTGGCTGGCGCCCAGGCCCTGCCCCGTGTCGCCATGAAAGAACTCGTGGAACAGCAGGTAGTCGCGCCAGTGCGGGTCGCGCTGCACGGCCGCGTCGGCGCCGTTGAAGGGGCGGCGGCCCTGGTCGTCGCGGAGGAAGAGGCCGATCAGGCGGCGGGAGAGCTCGTCGGCGACCTGGCGCAGGGTCAGGTACTGGCCCGAGCCGGTGGGGCACTCGACCAGGAAATCGTCGCTGTAATAATGGTGGAATTTCTGGATCGCCTCGATCAGCAGGTAATTGATCGGGAACCAGACCGGGCCCCGCCAGTTGGAATTGCCGCCGAACAGCCCCGAGCGCGACTCGGCGGGCTCATAGCGCACCGTGTGCTCCTGCCCGTCGACATAGAGGGTATAGGGTGAGCGCTCGTGATACTTGCTCAACGAGCGGACTCCATGATCGCTGAGGAACTCATCGGGGTCGAGCAGCCGTTTCAACAGGCGCTTCATGCGGTGGCCGCGGACCAGCGCCAGCAGGTGGCGGTCGCCGGCGCCGGTGGTGTGCCACTGCGAGACCAGGTGGGCCAGGTCCGGCCGGTTGGTCAGGAACCATTCCAGCCGCTCCTTGAAGCCGGGCAGGGCGGCCAACACGTGGGGCTCGACCGTCTCCACGGCGCAGAGCGGGATCAGGCCGACGAGGGAGCGGATTTTAAGCGGCAGGTAGGTCTTGTTCGGCAGGCTCAAGACGTCGTAGAAGAACTCGTCTTCCCAGTCCCAGAGCTGGATGCCCTCGTCGCCGATGTTGTTCATTGCCGCGGCGATAAACAGGAAGTGCTCGAAGAACTTGGTGGCGATATCCTCGTAGACCGGGTTGGTCAGCGCCAGCTCCAGGGCGATCGTCATCATGTTCAGGCTGAACATGGCCATCCAGCTGGTGCCGTCGCTTTGCTCGATGAAGCCACCGGTGGGCAACGGCGCGCTCCGGTCGAACACGCCGATATTGTCCAGCCCCAGGAAGCCGCCCTGGAAGACGTTGTTGCCCTCCGAGTCTTTGCGGTTCACCCACCAGTTGAAGTTGAGCAGCAGCTTATGGAATACCCGCTCCAGGAATTGGCGATCGGCGCGGCCGTGCTGCTTCTGGTCGATCTTATAAACTCGCCAGGCCGCCCAGGCGAAGACGGGGGGATTTACATCGCCGAAGGCCCACTCGTAGGCGGGGATCTGCCCATTAGGGTGCATATACCACTCACGGGTCAGCAAATCGATTTGGCTCTTGGCGAAATCGGGGTCGACGAGGGCAAAGGGGATGCAATGAAAGGCCAGGTCCCAGGCGGCGTACCAGGGGTACTCCCATTTGTCGGGCATCGACATGACCCGCTCGTTATAGAGATGCCGCCACTCGGCGTTCCGGCCGTTCTTGCGCTCGGCGGGCGGCGGGGGCTGCCCGGGATCGCCCCCCAGCCAGTGCTCCACGATATAGTGGTAGAACTGCTTGCTCCAGAGCATGCCGGCCAGCGCCTGGCGCTGCACCTGGCACTCGTCGTCGGTCAGGTACGGCGGGTGGAGGGCGGCATAAAACGCGTCGGCCTCGGCCTGCCGCGCGGCGAAGAGGGCCTCGAAATCGGCGAAGGGCGGGCCGGCCGGCGCCCGATCGCGGGGGCCCGCCTGCGTCAGCCGCAGGCGCACGGTCAGCGTATCACCCGGGGCCACCACCCGGGAATAGAGGGCCGCCGCCTTGGTCCCCGTCTGGGCCGGGTTGACGGCCGCCCGGTGGCCGGCGATCACGTATTCGTGAAATGCATCTTTGACATAGGGCGCGGGATTAGGCACCCCGTAGAGCCGGGCCAGGTTCGTATCGTTGTCGGTGAAGAGCAAGGCATCCGCGTTGGCACAGTAAAGGTCGTAGTCCCCCAGGATGGGGTGCTGGGCGGTGATCTGCAGGAGGCCGGGGTGGGCGGGTCCCGTGCCCGGCAGCCCCCCGGCCAACGTGGGGCGCCGGGTATCCCAGCCCCAGGCCCAGCTGTTGCGAAACCAGAGGGTGGGCAGCAGGGTCAGCGGGGCGGCGTCCGGCCCGCGATTCACGGCGCGGATCTGGATCAGGATATCGTCCGGCCCGGCCTTCGCGTACTCGATAAAGACGTCAAAGTAGCGGTCAGCGGCGAAGATGCCGGTGTCGCGCAGCTCAAACTCGTCGTCGTGCCGGCCCCGCCGCGCATTTTCCGCGACCAGCAGGCCATACGGGAAGGCCGCCTGGGGATATTTGTAGAGCATGCGCATCCAGCTGTGCGTCGGGGTGCTGTCGAGGTAGTAGTAGGCCTCCTTGACGTCTTCGCCGTGATTGCCCTGGGGCCCGGTCAGGCCAAACAGGCGCTCTTTGAGGATCGGGTCCTGCCCGTTCCAGAGGGCCAGGGCGAAACACATCCGCCCTTTGTCGTCGCTGAGGCCGCCGATCCCATCCTCGTTCCAGCGGTAGGCCTTGGAGCGCGCCCAATCATGGGGCAGGTAGTCCCAGGCGCTGCCATCGCGGCTATAATCCTCGCGCACGGTGCCCCAGGCCCGCTCACTCAGGTAGGGGCCCCAGTGCCGCCAGGCGGGGCCATCGCCGTTCAGGCGATCTTCTTCGATCGTCATGGGTGGTGTTCCTCGCGCAACCTCTCCCCTAACCCCTCCCCGGCGCGGGGAGGGGAACACGTTGCTGTTTCTCGGCCGCTGATCGGCCAAGAGACCTCTCCCCTAACCCCTCCCCGGCGCGGGGAGGGGAACACGTTGTTGTTTCTCGGCCGCTGATCGGCTGAGAAATTTGGCGGTTCAAGATTCTACGCCGCATGCCGTCACGATGCGAGCCAACACATCGGCTAAATTCTGCCGTACTTCTTCATTCGCGATGCGGAGTACACGCAAGCCACGCGCGGCCAAGATCTGGTCGCGTTCGGCATCATAGTCAGCCTGCTGTCGATGGAGTAGGCCGTCAACTTCGACTATCAAACCAGCAGCATGGCAATAGAAGTCGGCGATAAATCCATCGATAACTTGCTGGCGACGAAAAGCTAGGCCGGCCAGACGATCCGCGCGCAAGTACTGCCACAAAATTCGTTCTTCCCCAGTCATCTGCTGGCGAAGTTCTCTGGAGCGCTGCACTTTGACCGGAGCTACTACCTGCCCGACGACGATATTTCGCGCTGGCATATCAGATTCCCTTCGTGCTCCTCTCCCCGCGATGGGAGAGTGGGGAAGAGGTCTCTCGCGCTCCCCTCCCCGCGCCGGGGAGGGGCGGGGGGAGAGGTCGCGCCTTCTAGCGCTGCAGCAAGCCAAGTTGCAGGATGATCGTACGGGCGATGAGGGTATGGCCCGGGCTGTTGGGATGGATGCCATCCGTGCTCAAGCTGACGATTTGTTTGTACGCAGCGGCGCGCGCGTAGACGTCGTAAAACGCCTGGTAAAGGTCGACTAACCGCAGCTGCTCCCGCGTCGCCAGCGCGCGGATAGCGGCGTTGTACGGCTGCGGATCGGGAATGGGCGAGTCCGGCGCGTCGCTGCCGACCACCGGGATGGTCAGGAGGATGGGGGTGATGGCGGCGGCGCGCAGGCGGGCGAGGAGGACGGCGTATCGCGCTTCAAATTCGGGCAACGGGACGCCGCTAGGCTGGCCGCGGGCCGCCCCGATAGAATCGTTGGTACCGATACAAATGGTCACCCAGGTGGGGTGCTGGGCCAGCACATCCCGGTCCAGCCGCGCCTCCAGATCGCGGATCGTATTACCCGACACGCCGGCCTTGATCCACTGGAGCGCAAGATCGCGCCGCGCGTGGCCCACGGCCTGCTCCAGGATATCCACGTAGCCCGGCGTCGCCGCCGTGATACTATCCCCCAGGCAGAGCAGGCGTTGGCCCGCCGCCACCGGTAACGGCTCGGCCACAGGCCGGCTATCCGTGGCCGCGGGCGGCGATCGGCGATGCGCCGGGTGATGTGGCATAACGCGCGTGTTCCTTTGGCCAGTCGTCAGTCGTCAGTGACGAGCGAGTCGGTCGTCGGCGGGTCACTCGGCGCGACGGCCGGGTGGGGGCGATCGGCGAGGGCGGCGCCGATGGTGTGCTTGGCCACGGCGGCGGCCAAGCCGCCGAACTCGGCGGAGCGCCCTTGCAGCAGTTCCAGCGCTTCCATATCGCTCTGCCCGTCCGTCACGAGCGCCAGGCCCTCACTGCAGACGCGGGCCCGCACGGCCTTCTGGATCGCGCCGAAGACGAGACCCCAGCGCCGCTTGCCGCCCCGGGACTCGAGCTCCGCCGGGTTGATCCCCTGGCGGGCCAAGTCGGTGCGGAAGCGGCCCCAGCCGTAGATCTCCCGCAGCCACTCGTTGAGCGCGGTTTCCCGCTCGGCCCGCACATTCATCATGCGATCCATATAGAGCGAAATATCCGTACTGGTCCAGAGATGGTGGCGCCGCCGGTAGGTCTCCAACTCAGCCGGCACGTCGATGGCCGCCGGCTCGACGCTGAAGATCGAGGTATACCAGCGGATCAGCGCGCCCTGGGTGCCGGCCCCCAGACGATAGTAGCGCTCGGCGCCATCCGGGGTGCTCAACTGCGCGGTCGTGCGGTCGTATCCGGCCAGGAGGCCGGCGATCGCCCAGCCGGGCAAGACGCTGAAGAACTCGATCGGGTCGAAGTCCTGGAACCAGACCTGGCTCTCTTGCAGCGGATCGGCCTTCCGGGCGTTCCAGTCGCCGTGCAAGAAATGCAGGTTCGCCTGGTGGCGCGGGGCAAAAAAGACGCCATCGCGGGTGACCAGCGCGTACTGCCGTTCCTCCAGGTCGTCGACCAGATCTTTGCCGGCCGGCGCCTCGTCCGGGGGCGTCTCGTCCTGGGGCCGCGCGGCTTGCGCGGGCGCGCGGGCGGGCACGGCCAGGCTGCCGCTGACCAGTTCCAGCGCCGGATGCGCGACGCCGGCCGCCAGGGCCAGGGCGCCGAGGGCCTCGCCGATCGCCGCCTCCAGCCGTGGCAGCCCGGCGTTCAGCAGCCGGGCCAGCCCGGTCGCCGAGACCTGGCGACTCTCCGCCGTCTCCAGTGACCATTTAAAGTCGGCCGGCTCGGCCACGACCCGGCCCAGCGCATCGAAGCCGATCATCAGGCTGTCGGCGTGGGCCAGGCTGGAGAGGTGGACCTCGCCGGCCAGCTCGGGGTCGGCGACAATACTGATCAGCACGCGGGGGGTATACGCCGGGTCATCCGGGTGGATCGGGGGCCGCCCATGGCCAATGGCATCGCGCAAAATCGGGGTGGCCACGGTTTCCCAATGCCGCCCGATATGCTCGCCCGCGCTGCCCCAGTCGCCATAGCGCCAGAGCTTGCGGCCGCGTAAGGGTTCGGTGCTGTAATGGTTGGATCCGGAAGAGCGGCGACTCATCCGCGGACCTCGCCGGGCGCCGCCGGTGCAAAGCGCATAAGGGGCATCGTCGTCCTCATTTCGTCCTTGCGTGCTGGTGATGGTGGATTGTGGATAGCCCCGGGGGCCATTGCTTGATTATAGCACTGGGCCGCCTAGGCGGCAAATCGCTACGCTTAGTGCTGGGCCGGGAGGCGCATGGTGAACACCGATCCCTGGCCCGCGGTGCTCCCGACGGTGATATCGCCCCCCATCAGTTGACACAGGCGGCGGCTGATCACCAGGCCCAGCCCCGTGCCCCCATAGCGCCGCGTCGTCGAGACGTCGGCCTGCATAAAGGGCTGAAACAGGGCCGCGACCTGGTCCGGCGTCATACCGATGCCGGTGTCGGCGACCCGGAACTCGATCCATTCCACCCCATCCTGGAGCGCGCTGGCCACCTGGAGCGAAACGGCGCCGCCGTGCGTGAACTTGCCGGCGTTGCTCAGCAGATTGCACAGCGCCTGCTTGATATAGTCGGGATCGCCGGCCATCACGGCCCGGGGCGTGTTGTATTCGACGGCGAGCGTATTGGCATTTTTCGTGATCAACGGGCGCGCAATGCTGACGACCTGGTCAATCAAGCGGGGTAGATCGAAGATCGCGGACGTCAACTCCATCTTGCCGGCCTCGATCTTCGACAGGTCCAGGATATCGCTGATGATCGCCAGCAGATGGGTACTCGCCGACTGGACCTTGCCCATCTCCGACACCAGCTCGGCCTGCCCAAGATCGGCCAGTTCCTCCTGCAGCAGCTCCGTATAGCCGATGATCGCGTTGAGCGGCGTGCGTAATTCATGGCTCATGTTGGCCAGAAACGCACTCTTCGCCTGGTTGGCGGATTCGGCCACCTCCGTGGCCTGGGCCAGCTCTTCGTTGCTGCGCCGGAGCGCGGCTTCGACCTGTTTGCGCTCGGCCAGCTCTTGCTGGGCCGCGGTGTACAGGCGCGCGTTTTCTAGAGCCAGGGAGGCGAGCGGCGTGAACCGTCCCAGCACGGCGATATCCGCCGCGCTGAAAGTGCGGCCCGGCTCGTGATAGCCGAGTCCGATCACGCCCAGCACCGTGGCCCCTACCGTGAGCGGGAAGGCCATGACGGCGTGGAGAGTGTTTTTGCTGAATTGGTTGGATCGGGCCCCCCAGGCCGCATAGTCGTTCACGATGACCGGCTGGCCACTTTGCCAGACCTGGCCGGCCAGGCCCTCACCCGGACGCATCCGCACGCCCACGAAGGCCGCCGCCCGGCCGACCCCGATTTTGACTTCCAGGCCAGCGTCGCCCGGGATGCCGACGGCCACATACCCATCCTCGGTCCCGACGAGTTGCCCGGCCCGCCGGACGATCGTCTCCAGCAGGCCGTTGATATCCTGATGATTCATGAGTTCCAGGGTGGCGGCGTAATGGGCTTCCAGCTCGGCATTCTTCTGCTGGAGGAGGGCGGTGGCCTCCTGCTGTGCGGTAATGTCGATGCCGGCGGCGATGACATACGCCGCGCCGCCCGCCGCGTCGTCCAGGATGGTGTTCGTCCAGGAAATCACCCGTTGCCGGCCATCGCGGGTCAGCCAGACGGTTTCGTGCGTAAGGGGAAAAGGGCCAGGCTGTAGACCCGCGAAGACGGCCCGCGCCCGGCTATGGTACTCGGGCGGTAGGAAGAGATCCCAAAAAGGCTGGCCCTGGACGTCGGCCAGGGTGTAGCCGGTGGTCTGCTCGCAGACGTGGTTGAAGCGGATCACGCGGCCCTGGCGATCGAGCACCATCAGCAAGCTACGCGCCAGCCCCACGCTACCCACCATTTTTGCGGCCCGTGAGAAAGTACGTGGTCATCTCGCCCTTGCCTTTCACGGCGATGACGCCCCGGCGCACCAGTTGATAGGCGTGACACAACTGCGCATAGGTCGCCTCGGTGACCTGGATCGAGTCGGGGGAGCCGAGGGCTTCCATCCGGCTGGCGGTATTGACCGCATCGCCCCAAAGATCATAGCTGAACTTTTTCGTCCCGATCACCCCGGCGATCGCCGGCCCGGTGTGGATCCCGATCCGCACATGGACCGGCTCGCCGTTGCCGGCTCTGATATGGGCGATTTCCTGCAGCATATCCAGGGCCATCTCGGCCATCGCCGCGGCATGATCCGGACGGGGGGTGGGCAGGCCGCTGACCACCATATAGGCATCGCCGATCGTTTTGATCTTTTCGAGGCCGTGCTGATCGGCCAGCAAGTCGAAAATCGAGAAAACCCGATTGAGCAGCCCCACGATCTCGGGGGGCGAGATCCGGCCGGCCAGCAGGGTAAAGTCGACGATATCGGCAAAGAGCACCGTCACTTCGGGGAAGCTATCGACGATCAGGCTCTGGCCGGCTTTCAGGCGCTCGGCGATCGCCCGCGGCAGCACGTTCAGCAACAAGCGCTCCGCTTTTTCGCGCTCCGCCTCCAGCTGCTGGAAATGGGCCTGTTCCTTGTCGCGGAGCCATTTCTTTTCCAGGCAGGCCGCCACCCGCGCCTGCAGCAGGACCGGGTTGAAGGGCTTGGCCAGGTAGTCGTCGGCGCCCATCTCAATGCAGCGGATGACGCTATCGAGATCGTCGAGGGCGGAGATCATAATCACAGGCAAGTGGCGGAGCGTCGGATCGGCTTTGATCTGCTCCAGCACGGCATAGCCGTTCATGCCGGGCATCATGATGTCGAGCAAGATCAGGTCGAACTGCTCGGTCGCTAAGCGCTGCAGCGCTTCGTACCCGCTGTCGGCGAGGGCGACCACATGGCCTCCGCGCCCGATCTGGCGGGCCAGGAGATCACGGTTCGCCTCGTTATCGTCCACTACCAGCACTGTGCCGCGCTGGTCGGTCATGAGTGGGACTCCTTTGCCCTGGGGGCGTAGCCGTCAATTTGCTGTGCTCTACCATACCACAGAAGCGGCTCCAGAGCAACCGGGCAAGGGCCTGGGCAGTAGGCTGGATTACAGCCGCGATCCGGCCGTCTGTGGTATAGTCTGTTTGTCAGCCGTCAGCCCTGGGCTACACCCCGCGTCGCGAACAGCCGTCGGCAATGCTGGAAAGCCGGGGGGCCGTTTCCCGCGTACATTGTCCGGGAGATAAGCGTAAGTATGGCATTTGAGATCCAATGTGTGAGCACCTTCGCGGAGGGGCCGTCTGACGAGACCTGGCGCGATCTGCTGGGCGCCGCCGCGGCCCATCCGGTCTTCCTGAGCCGCCAATTCCAGCAAGCCTGGTGGAATGCCTTTTGCTTCTGTAGTAGCGCGAGCTGTCCCACTCAGCTCGCGCTCTTGCTCTTGTCGGAAGGGGGCACCCTGGTCGGGGTGGCCCCCTTCTATTGGTCCTGTAGCGGGCCGGCTGAGGTGGCCGAGGAGCAGGCCCGCGCGCGCGATTGGCCGCGGATCGTCGCACGCGCCGCGCGGGAGCCGGACCCTGGCCTGCCGCCGGCGCCGCGCCCGGGCGAGCGGATGCTCCGGCTCGTCGGGGGCGTGGCCGTCGCCGATTATCTCGACATTATCGCGCCGCGCGGGCGCGAAGCCGAGGTCTGGGCGGCGGTCGGGGCCTACTGGGCGGCCCAGGCCGAGCGCTGGGATGTCCTGGATCTGCATTCGTTGCCGCCTGCGGCGGCCGCCTGGGCGGCCCAGGCGGCCGCCGGCCAGGGCTGGCAGACCTGGAGTGCGGTCGAGGAGACCTGCCCGGCGGTGGCGCTCCCCGGCGACTGGGAAAGTTACCTGGCCCAGTTGGGGAAGAAAGATCGCCACGAGCTACGACGCAAGCTGCGGCGGATCGAAGCGCCACCGGTGGTGTCCACCTGGCAGATCGCGCGTGCCGGCGTCGCGCTGGCCCACGCCTTCGACGAATTCCTCGCGCTCCATCGCCTGAGTAGCGCGGCCAAGGCCGAGTTTATGACCGCCGAAATGCTGGCCTTTTTTCGCAGCCTGCTGGCGACTTTCGCCGCAACCGGCCAACTGGAGGTTGCGACGCTCTATATCGAGAATCAGCCGGCCGCGGCGTATCTGTCTTTCCGGCAGAACGACCAGTTGCTGCTCTATAACGCCGGCTACGATCCGCAGTATGCCGGGCTGGGAGCCGGGTTTGCGTTACTGGTCTACCGCATCCAGGCGGCGATCGCCGAGGGGATCACCGTCCT
>DATGEF010000673.1:0-7128 GCA_035310405.1 Chloroflexia bacterium
CGCGAGACCCCCGTCGAGCTCGACTTCCTGCAGGTGGAAAAGGCCGTTTAGGCCAGGTCGCCTGCCGGCAGGCGCGGGCGAGGCCTCCGGGCCCCGCCCCCTTTATTGTCTGTGGATGCGCGCCGGATCGCCCCGCGCACACCCCTTGGGAGGGCAGGTCTCCCTGCCCGTTAGCACCAGGAGCGGTCCCCCGGGATCGGCTCCCACAGAAAAGGACACACTGTGGCAAAGAAAGTACGCGCAATCGTTAAGTTACAGCTCCCCGCCGGCAAGGCCACGCCGGCCCCGCCCGTGGGCCCCGCCCTGGGCGCCCACCAGATCAACATGATGGGCTTTATCAAGGAGTACAACGAGAAGACGGCGCCCATGGCCGGGCAGATCATCCCCGTCGAGATCACGATCTTCGAGGACCGCACCTTCCAGTTTGTCCTCAAGACGCCGCCCGCGGCCGATATGCTGCGCAAAGCGGCCGGCATCCCCAAGGGGTCCGGCGTGCCCCACAAGCAGAAGGTCGGCCAGGTCAGCGCCGCCCAGGTCCGTGAGATCGCCGAGACCAAGCTCAAAGACCTGAACGCCTACGACATCGCTGCCGCGATCAAAATGATCGAGGGTACCGCCCGCAGCATGGGCATTGAAGTGGGGAGCTAAGATGGCCAGCAAGCATGGGAAGAATTACACCCGCGTGATCGCGCTGATCGATCAAAACAAGATGTACGCGCCGGCGGAGGCCGCGACTCTGGTCAAAGAGACGAGCTATGTGAAGTTTGACCCGACCGTCGAGGTCCATATGCGCCTCGGCATCGATCCCCGCCACGCCGACCAGATCGTGCGCGGCACGGCGATCCTGCCGCACGGCACCGGCAAGAAGATCCGCATCCTCGTCTTTGGCGTCGGCGAGGCCGAGCGCCTGGCGACCGAGGCCGGCGCGGACTTCGTCGGCGGCGACGACCTGATCAAGCAGATCGAAGGCGGCTGGGTCGAGTTCGATGTGGCGATCGCGACCCCGGACATGATGGGCAAGGTCGGGAAGCTGGGCAAGATCCTCGGCCGCCGCGGCCTCATGCCCAACCCGAAGAGCGGCACGATCGCCAATCCGCAGGACCTGCCCCGCGTGATCGCGGACGTGCGCCGCGGCAAGGTCGAGTTCCGCAACGATAAGACCGGGCTGATCCATGTCGGCATCGGCAAGGGCAGCTTCACCGATGCCCAGATCCGCGAGAACATGCTCGCCCTGGTCGACGCCATCATCCGCGCCAAACCCACCGGCGCCAAGGGCACCTACGTGCGCAGCATCACGCTGACCAGCACCATGGGCCCCGGCATCCCGCTGGACGTCCCCCCCACCCTCGCCCAGGCCACCACCGGCGGCGCATAGGCGGCTACTGGGTTGGCGCGCAATCACTGATCTACAAAGGACCCCGGCCAGATTGGCCGGGGTCCTGTCGTCGGCAGGGCGTTTACTCGGCGCTACCCAGCCACTCCGCTAATTGCCGCCGGCTCGCGGCCGTCGCGGGGTGCGCCGGGCCCAAGGTCTGTGCGCACACCACGACGGTATGCTCCAGGAGGGCGCGGGCGGTGGCCAGCTCCCCTTCGGCCAGCAGCACGCCCAGCACGCTCGCCCGGGTGCGCTCGGTTTCGGGGTCGGCGGGGCCCAGGGTGGCTTCCAGGGTGGCCAGCGCCCGGGCTAAGCGCCCACGGGCCCCCTCCCAGTCCCCTTGCGCCCGGTCCAGGTAGCCCAGCGCCAGGAGGGCGCGGGCCGAGTCCACTGTGGGAGTCCCAGCGATCTGTTCGTAGATCGCCAGCGCGCGCTCAAGCAAGGGGCGGGCGCCGGCCAGGTCCCCCCGCCGCTGGCAGAGCCGGCCGAGCGCGAGGAGGCGCCCAGCGACCGCCGGGTGGCGCGGGCCCAAGGTGGCCTCCTGGGCCGCCAGGGCGCGCGCCAGGAGGTGGCCGGCGGTGGCATCGTCCCCGCGCGCCTCGTGCAGCGCGGCGAGCTCCGTCAGGCTGGTGACGGTCGCGGCGTCCGCCAGCCCGAGCGTGGCCTCGCGGCTGGCCAGCGCCCGCTCCAGCAGCGGGCGCGCCCCGCCCAGATCCCCCTGGGCCGCCCGCACCGCGCCCAGGGCCGCCAGCACCGCCGCCGTGGCGGGCGCCTGGGGGCCGAGGAGGCGCTCGTGCAGCTCCAACGCCCGCTCCAGCAGCGCGCGCGCCCTCAGCCAGTCCCCCTGCGCCTGCCGGATGGTCCCGAGCAGGTAGCAAGTGCGGGCGGTTTCCAGATCATCCGCCGCGCCATCCCCCTCCGCCAAATTGGCTTCCAGCAAGGCGCCAGCCTGGACATCGCCCGCGGCCCAGAGCACGCCCGCCAACTGGTTGCGGGACCGCCGGGTTGCGGGCTGGAGCCGGCCCTGGAGCTGCTCCTGGATGACGAGCGCGCGCTCCAACAACGGACGCGCCCGCGCCAGCTGGCCCTGCGCCTCGTAGAGCGTACCCAGGGCCGCTAAGGTGCTCGCCAGGCGCGGCGCAGGCGATCCCCCGGCCGGCGCCTGGTCATAGATCGCCAGGGCCTGCTCATACCGCGCCTGGGCCGCCTCGGGCGCGCCCAGGTGCTGGTGGACGGCCGCCAGCGTGCCCAGGGCGTCGGCCAGGGCGGGATGCGCCGGCCCGAGCCAGGCGGCCCGCACCAGGATCAGCTGCTCCAGGGCGGCCCGCGCCCCCGGCCAATCTGCGCTGTCCCATAACACGGCGGCCAGGGCGTCCCAGGTGGTCGCCACCGCCGCCCGCGGCCGGGTGTCCGGCAGGGGCGGCGCCAGTGCGGCCGCCAGCAAGCGCTGCGCGGCGGCCCGATCGCCCTGCGCGTGGCGCAACTGCCCGAGCAGTTGGAAGCTGGCCGCGGTCTCGGGGTGCGTGGGGCCGGCGATCTGCAGGCGAATGGCCAGCGCCCGCTCCAGGGGCGCGGTCGCGCCCGCCAGGTCGCCCGCGGCATAGAGCACCTGGCCCAGGTGAGCGTGCAGCGCGGCAGTCGCCGGATCGGCCCGTGCGCCGAGCGTGGCCACCACCTGCCGCAAGTGCTCGCGATACACGCGCCCGGTTGCTAAAGGAACCGCGGCGGGATCCGATCCCAGCTCGGCCAGCAGCCCGGCCTCTAAAGCAGCCGCCGGGGAGGCGGCCGGCGCGCCACGCGCCCCCCAGCCAGACCAGCGTCGATCGTTGGCACGGCCCGCCGCGGCGCCGCGCACCTGCGCGGCGATCAAGGGATGGAGCGACAGCATCCCGGCCGGCTGTCGCTCGAGCAGGTGGTAATCCAGCAGGCGCTGTAACGCCGCGGCGGCCTGGGGCCCCGCGGCCGCGTCCGGCGCCGCCCCGCCCCCCACCCGCAGCAGCAGCGCCGGCGGGATCGGGCCGGGCGCACAGAGCGCCGCACAGTGTAACATGGCCCGGGCCGGGCTGGGCGCCGCCGGCAGCTGGGCGTAAGCCAGCGCGAACGTGGCCGCGATCGCCGTAGCGGTCGCCTCGGCCAGGAGGGTCCAGGCCAGGGCGTCCCCCGGCCGGCCCGGGTCCAGCTGGCTGTATTCCCGCGCGCTGGGCGCTAAGAGGCCCGGCGCCGGCGGCGCCGCGCCAGGCTCGGGAGGGGGCAACCGCGGCGGCGTCCGCAACGCCTGGCGCAACTGGATCAGGTAGCGATCCAGCGGCAATACCGGCGCCTGCGCGAGATAGGCCCCCGCCAGGGCCAGGGCCAGCGGGACGCCGCCCAGGAGCTCGCAGATGGCGTCCACGGCCGGGGCCGCCGGGGAATCGGCGGGCAACGGGGGTTCCGCCTCTCCGCGCTGCCGGGCGCGGGGCGCCAGCAGCAGCGCCCGGCTCGCCGCGGGGGCGAGCGGCGGCAGCAGCAGCGGTCGCCAGGGCGGGGCCGCCCAGGCCGCATCCCGGCTGGTGACAAGCACCCGGCTGCCCCCCGGGCGGGGGCGCCAGGGGTCGAGCAGGGCGGGATCGGCCAGGTCGTCGAAAATCAACAGGCGGGGGGCGGCCACCGGGGGGGGGATGCCGGGCGCGGGGTCCATGGCGAGCCAGTGGACCCCCCCGGGCCAGCGGCCCGACTCCTGGGCCCGGTAGGCCAGCTCCGCCGCGAGCTGCGTCTTCCCCAGCCCGTCCGGCCCAAACAAGACCAGCGACTCCCCCCGCGCCAGGGCCGCCTCCAGCTGCGCCAGCAGCGCATCCCGGCCGTACAGCGGGAGCCGGGCGTAGGGTATCTCACCCAGGTGGGGGCCCGCGGGCGCGGCTGGATCCATGGGGGGTTCCTTACACCGCGCTAGGTGGACGCCATTTTCGCCGTGATCAGGGCCGCCCCGTTGCGGCCCAGCAGCGCCGCTTTATACTGATCCTCGCCCACCAACTCCAGGATGATCCGCTGGGCGTCGACGTCGCCCTGGTTGGCGGACACGCGCAGCCGGCCGGCAATTTCCTGGCGATGCACCCCGCGTGTCCCGCGGGCGAGCTTGTAGAACCCCTTGAGCTTCAGGGCGGCCGATTTTGCGGAGCCCACGATCGGCACCCCGCCCACGCCGCTACGAATCGCGCGCTGGTTCTTTTTGCCGATGATATAATTCAGATCCGTCACCGACTTGCCACTCGCCAGCATATCCCGGCGGATCTTCTTCAAGTTGCGGATATGGCCCAGCGTGGAGCGCACCTGGTTGACGGCCAGCGCCAGGCTGTAGACCTGGGACACTCCCGGCACGGGAACGAAGCCCAACGCCACGCCCACGCCCGTTTTCACCGCCGTCTTGGCTTTCGCCTCGACCCTCTCGATCAGCACCTCCCGATCGGCGCGCTCCACCGCATTCACGGCCCCGTGCTGCTTCACCTCATCCTTGATGGCCTCGTTCAGGCGGGCCAGCGTCGCCTCCTGGCGCTGCTGATAGGCGTCGCCGGTGGGGGCGACGCCGGAGTCGGGCGGGGTCGCGGGCACGGCCTCCTCCTCGGCCTCGGCGGGGGTGATGGCGATACCGAGCCCGGCCAGCGCGCTATTCACGGCGCTGTTGTTGCCGCCTTCCACGGCCGCGATCAGCTTGCGCAGCGCAATCTGGTCGCCGGCCGAAGGCGCGACCACGTCCCAGGTGCCGACATCCGGCGCCAGCTTGCTGATCAGCGTCGACACGGCGATCTGCTGCTCCTCGCCGATCGTCTCGGCGTAGCCCCCGCTTTGCAAACGCTCCGCGATCTGGTAGAAAGCTTTCTGGATATCCGTGCCCCCCCCACTCCCGAGGCTCGCGAACATGCGCACGGGACCCTTATCCTCGTAAGCCACCGGGCGCGCGAGATCGCCACTCGGCCCGGACGCGCTGGTCACGACCGGCTTGTGCTTGGATTCCGCGGGCCCGGCGCCGGAGAGGGGCCGCGCCGGGGCGCGGGGCGGCCCCAGCGGGGGCCCGCTCCCCCCGAGCGGGCCCTGCGGGCCGGACATCCCGCCCCGCCCGGGCGGGGGGCGCGGCAGCGACAACGGCGCGCTGACCAGGGGATCGCCGGTCGGGACGACGCTGGGCAGCGGGGGCGGCAGCCGCCGCGCGGGCGGGGTGGGCGCGGGCGAGCTCACCGAGGCCACGCTGGACACGCTGCTGGGCGATCCCCCCCCGGACCCAGAGGACCCACCGCTCGCCTTGAAGTCGACGGGGAGCGGCGGTGGGCCGGCCCCGAGTCGGGGCGGGCTGGCTTGCCGATTTTGCACATGCAGCAGCTCGGGCGTGAGCGCCGCGCCCAGCTCAGTCACATAGTCCTTGGCCTCGCTGCATTGCCCGATCAGGCCGTCAATGGCCTTGAGCAAGGTTAACTGGCGGTCGTAGTTCGTGTCGGTCAGCGCAAGATCGTTGTAGGCCGTGACTTGATCCACCAGCCGTCGCAAGGGGCTGCCCGCCCGCCCAGTGGAGCCGGAGTAGGCCGGCAGATCGCCCATCTTGCGCTGGAGGGCCAGGCCGCCGGGGCCGGCGACTCCTTGCAGCACGACCCCGGCCGCGGCCACGCCGATCATCCGTTGGAGCTGGCGGGCGGCGCCCGGCCCCACTGGGCGCGCCTCGCGCCCGGCCAGGCGCGGGTCGGTCAGCAACGCGCCGGCCTGGCCCCCCCCGCCTCCCCACCCCAGCGTGGACGCGGGGGGGGCGGCCGATTCGGGAGCGGGGGCGGCCCGGCGTTGGAGCATGCGGCTCGCGACGTGGTTGCCCAGCTGGCGTTGCAATTGCAGCGCGGCCGCGGCCCGCATCGGGCTGTTGCCCCGCCCATCCAGGCGGGGAGTCGCCAGCCGGGCCGCGCCGTCCCCCTGCGCCAGGTCGGGGACGCGCGCGGCATCCGTTTCGGCCGCGCCGGGCCGGGTGGGCCCGTCCGGCGCCCGCTGGGGCGCGGGGGGGGTCCGGGTATGCGCGGGGGCGGCATGAGGGTGGCGCTCTGTCATCAGAAAATCCTTTCTATGGGACGCTGGCGGCCACCGGGCGGGGGCCCAATGGCGGCGCGGCCGGTTCCTCGCTATCCTCGCTATCCTCGATGGTATTAAACAGCGCGCGCGCCTCGGGCGTGTACCCTAGCTCATACATCAGCAGGCCCAGGTACATCGCGAGGTCCGGCTCCTCGCCGATGGGATAATGCAACGCCCAGATCTGCTGCACCGCGTGATAAAGGGCCTGCCGCGTGGGCTCCGCGATGGCGCCCGCGCGGACCTGGACCAGGAGCGCCGGAAAACAGCCGCGGAAAATATTGCCGTCCCAGCCGCTGAGCCGCAGGTGCGCCAGCAGCTGCTCCAGAGTCAGGGCGTCGTAATAGGGCTCAATCGCTTTCTTCAGCATGAAAAAGTCATCCGGCCCGCCCTGCACGATAGCCGCTGTATACGCCAGCGTGGTCTCGCGGAAGCCGTCCGGCGGCGCCCCCCAGAGGAACGCGCCGACCGTCAGCTGGGCCGCGACGTGCGGCGGATGGAGCACCAGCCCCCCCGCGCGCCGCACATACTCCGCCAGGGCGTGATAATTGACCGGCAACGAGATGCTGCCGTGGACGACCAGGGGAGGCTCGGCCTGATCGGGAACGTCCGCCTCGCGAATGTGGCCTTTGTCGCCGGAAAGCAGCAGCATCCGCCCGCCGGCCAGGGCGGCCAGC
>DATGEF010000674.1:0-3189 GCA_035310405.1 Chloroflexia bacterium
GAGCGCCGCCCAGAGCGGCATGGTCGCCACGCCGACCGCCGCCAGCCCAGACGAGACCCATTGCTCGGCGAAGACGACGCCGCCGTTACCGCCCAGTAACAGCAGCGCCCCGACGACGGCCGCGGCCCCCCAGCCCTGGCGGCTCGGATTCGGGGTGCCGCGGGCGCGCAGGACGAGGTACATCCCCGCGCCCGCCAGGCTAAACCGCAGCCCGGCCATTAAAAAAGGTGGGAAGCCGCCCGGCTCGATCGCAAAACGAATGGCCAGGTAGGTCGAGCCCCAGATGACATAGAGGGCCAACAGGGCCAACCCCACCGCCAGCCGGTTCCCGGCCGGCGCCACGGCCGTGGCGCCGGCGGTTTTGTCCGGCTGGGGATGGGCTGCTGCCTGGGTTGCGTGCAGTGTACTCATTGGGGTGCCGTCGTCTCCTGGGGATTTCTCAAGCCTGGGTGGCCGGGCCCGCGGCCGGAGGTGTGTCCGGCCCGGCGGGGATGGCGCTGGCCGCCTCCTGGGCCAACAAGGCGCGCTTGCGATCCACGCCCCACCGGTAGCCGGTGAGGCTGCCGTCCGTGCCCACCGCCCGGTGACAGGGCACGAGCAGCGATACCGGGTTGCTGGCGCAGGCGCGGCCGACGGCCCGCGCCGCCTGGGGCCGGCCGAGGGACGCCGCGATCTCCCGGTACGTGCGAGTGCTGCCGTAGGGGATCGCCCGCAGCGCCTCCCAGACCTGCCATTGAAAGGCCGTGGCCTGGACATCCAGCGGCAAGTCGATCGCCGCCGTCTCGCCCCGCAAGTGCCGCAAGATCGCCTGCACCGCCGGGCCCAGGGTCCGCCCCGCGCGCCGGATCGTCGCGGCCGGGTACTCCTGGCGCAGGGCGGCTTCGAGATCCGCATCCGCGTCGCCCAGGCTGACCGCGCAGACCCCGCGGTCGGTGGCGGCCACCAGCAGGCGGCCGCGCGGCGAATCGACGATCGTATAGCCGATGGTCATCCCGCCCCCGCCCCGGCGGTAGGTGGCCGGCGTCATGCCGAGTTGGGCCGGCGCCCGTTCATACAGCCGGCTGGACGAGCCATAGCCGGCGCCATACAGCGCGCCGGTGACGTCGGCGCCCTCCCGCAACTCGGCCTTGAGCCGCCCCAGACGGCAGGCATCGGCATACTGGCGGGGCGTGATGCCCAGCACGCGCTTGAAGGTCCGCTGCAGGTGCGCCGGGCTCAGGCCGACCTGCCCGCCCAGCGCGGTCAGGGTCGGGGGCCCTTCGGCCGCCATCTCGATCAGCCGGCACACCTGGCGCACCGCCTCGACGGCCGGATCGGCCGCCGCCTGATCGGCCGGGCGGCAGCGCCGGCAGGCCCGGAACCCGGCCTGCTCGGCCGCTTCCGGCACCCCGAAAAAGACGACCTGCGCACGTCCCGGCCGCCGCGCCGGGCACGAGGGCCGGCAATAAATCCCCGTGGAGCGCACGCCAAAGACAAACGCCCCATCGGCCGCGCTATCGCGCGCCAGCACCGCCTGCCAGTACCCTGCTTCATTCATCGCCCGGCCCTCCCGCTGTTGCGTATACCCGTGAGTCAACGTGGTCACCTCCTTGCTTGTCTTTCTCCATCCTACGGCAAACCGCCGGACCAAACTATCCGTTTCTTGCGCCCCAAACTTCCCAGATTTTGGATTTTGGATTTTGGATTTTGGATTGCGGGGGTGCTGGCTCTTGCCCCAGACCCCCGCATCCCCACCTATGGCGTCGTCCTCCGTCCCCGGCCCCTAACCCCCGATCCCCGACCCCTCGTTTGTGGTATAATAGCCCTAGACCCGATTTAGAACTGATGTACGGAAATGCGAGGACTGCCGTGGCCGACACCCCGATGCACCGCCAGTACCGGCGGATCAAAAAACAGTTCCCCGACGCGATCGTCTTCTTCCGGCTGGGCGATTTCTATGAGACCTTTGACGAGGATGCGGCCATCGTCGCCCAGGTCTGTGACGTGGTGCTGACCAAGCGCAACTTCGCCAAAGGCGAGAATATGCCCATGGCCGGGGTGCCCTACCACAGCGCCGAGGCCTACCTGGCCAAGCTGATCGCGGCCGGGTACAAAGTCGCCGTGGCCGAGCAGATGGAGCAGCCCCGCGCCGACGAAGAGACGGAGCGCCGCCGTATCCGGCTGGGGAAGAGCGAGTCGACCCTCACCGCCAATTGGGCCAAGAGCGGGCCGGGTGACGTCGCACGCGGGGACCTGGTCGACCGGCAGGTCGTGCGCGTGGTCACCCCCGGCACCCTGGTCGAGCCGACGCTGCTCGACTCGCGGCGCAACAATTACCTGGCCGCCGCGGTGATCGACGGCGACCGGGCGGGGATCGCCTATGTCGACATCACCACCGGCGAGTTCCAGGCCACCGAGCTCCGCAGCAGCAGTGAGCTGGCCACCCTGGTGCAGCAGGAGCTGGATCGCCTGCAACCGTCTGAACTGCTGGTGCCCCGGCTCGCGGCCGGCGATGCTACCCGCTCCGATTACAAAGCCTGGTCGGCCGACGTGACTGCCCCCGGGGAGGCCGCGCGGGCCCCCGAGCCGGAGGCCGCCCGCCCGCGTCGCGCCCACCACACCGAAACGGCGTCGCAAAGCTGGCGCGTGGCCGGCCATATCACGCCCACCGAGGCGCGCACCTGGAGCCTGGACAACGCGCGCGCTGTGCTGCAGCAACAGTTCCAGGTGGCCGCGCTGGACGGCTTTGGCGTGGCCCGGTCGCCGGTGGCCACGCGGGCGGCCGGCGCGATCCTGGCCTACCTCAAAGAGACGCACAGCACGGCGCTCCAACAGCTGACCCACCTCAGCACTTACTCGACCGAGTCCTATATGGCGCTCGACCCGCAGACGCGGCGCAACCTGGAGTTGGTGGCCGGACCGAGCGGCGGCCTGCAGTTCTCGCTGCTCTCGGTCGTCGACCAGACGCTGACGCCGATGGGCAGCCGGCTGCTGGCCCGCTGGCTCAACCAGCCCCTGGTCGACCTGCCCCGGCTGCTGGCCCGCCAGGAGGCGGTGCAGCTGCTCTATAGCCATGAGGCCTTGCGCGGCCAGATCCGCGCCCTGCTCAAGGGTTTGCCCGACCTGGAGCGGCTGACCACCCGCGTGCTCCAGGGCATCGCCGGCCCACGGGACCTCAACGCCATCCGCAACGCCCTGGCTGCTGTGCCG
>DATGEF010000675.1:0-3657 GCA_035310405.1 Chloroflexia bacterium
TCTCAAGTGGAACATGGGCTGGATGCACGACATGCTCGACTACCTGGCCATGGACCCGATCTTCCGCAAATACCACCATGGCAAGATCACCTTCTCGCTGATGTACGCCTTCAACGAGAATTACCTGCTGCCGCTCTCGCACGACGAGGTGGTGCATCTCAAAAAGTCGCTGCTGAACAAGATGCCGGGCGACGGCTGGCAGCAGTTCGCCAATCTACGCGCCTTCTTCGGCTACATGTACACCCACCCCGGCAAGAAGCTGCTCTTCCAGGGCGGCGAGTTCGGCATGCGCAGCGAGTGGAGCGAGGCGCGCAGCATCGATTGGCACGAACTGCAACACGAGTCGCACCAGAAGCTGCACCGCTATGTGCGCGACCTGCTGCACCTCTATACGCGCGAGCCGGCGCTCTGGCAGGTGGACGATAGCTGGGCCGGCTTTGAGTGGCTGTCGGCCAACGACAACGAGAACAGCGTGATCGCCTTCGTCCGCCGCGCCCGGGACCCGGATGACCTGCTCGTGGTCGTCTGCAATTTCACGCCCAACCCCCGCCACGGCTATACCCTGGCGGCGCCGCGGGCCGGCTTTTATCGCGAGCTCCTGAACAGCGATGCCGAGTCGTATTGGGGCAGCAACCTGGGCAACCTGGGCGGCGTGCAGGCCGCGCCCGCGGACTGGAGCAGCAGCGGCTATGTGCTCGCCCTGACCCTCCCGCCCTTGAGCACCCTGATCCTCAAGCCCGATCCCCGGCCCCGGGGGCCGGACGCCCCCGCCGCCGCCGACACCGCGCGGCCCGCCGGGGACGCCGCCGCGGACGCCGGGGTGCCCGCTGGCGCGGCCGAGATCGGCGCGCCGGTCCCGCGCGCCGGTGAGATTCCACCGGTGCTCGGCAAGATTTTGCATCCCGGCGACGAACCTAACCCCCCGCCCCTTCCTTGACACGTCCAGGAGCGGCCCGATTGTGCCTGGCAACGGGGGCGTCGGTAACGGGCTATGACCCGCGCTGGAAGCGTCTGTGGGAGAGGGCTCTGCCCTCGAAGCTCTGGCCGCGTGGGTGGGCGGCGGGCGGGCGCCAGATCATGCGGCGAGTATTTCGAGGGCAGAGCCCTCTCCCATCCGCGCGAGCTTAAGACCGGACCGACCATAGCGCGCTAGTCGGGGTAGGGGCGGGTCTCAGACCCGCCTGTTGCCGGAGCCGCCCTACCCCCAGCGGCCGCTTCGATTACCCCCCCGCCCGCCCACCAAGCGGGTCTGAGACCCGCTCCTACACCAGCCGAGTCGCCTTCTACGGCTTAATGCAGGATCAAGCCAGCGATTGGGGAATGAGGAGTGAGCACCCCCAGGTGCGAACGGGTCGCGCTCCCACCGTTCGCACCTGGGGGTGCTCACTCCTCGGTATGTAACCCAGCGGCGGGGGTGCGGGTCGTCGGTACAGACAAGGTTCGCACCTGGGGGTGCTCACTCCTCGGTATGTAACCCCAACCGGTCGCCGGAACCTGCATTAAGTTCGCGCCGATGGAGCCCGCTCCCACAGTCCGCAGGACGGCGCAGCCACCTTCGTCGCCACCCATGCCAGCGGACTCGTGTTCTGCGCCGCGTGCCAGCCACGATCGGGCCGCACCTGAACAGGGAGGGCCAAGCCAGCGACGGGGCGTGTCAGGCGGGGTCGGGCGGCGCCAACGCGTAGGCGAGAGCGTCCGGCAAGGCGAGCGCCTCGCCGGCGGCCCAGGCGCTGGCCCAGGCCGCCGCGTCGAGCTGGCCCTGCGCTATGGCCTGGTAGCGAGCAAACTCCGCGTGGTCGGCCCGGCTGGCGACCGGGGCGATCAGCTCGCGCCGCACCGCCACGCAGGCGAACAGGCGCGCCGCCCGGGCCGGCTGCCCCTGGAGCGTGGCGACGATCCCCAGATAGCCCAGCACCACGGTGCTGATTCCGTCACGCAGTCGCGCCGGCTCTAAGCCGTCGACCAGCGGCAGCACCGCGCGCAGCCGGGCCGCGGCCGCCGCCACCGCGCCCTGGGCCAGGGCCGCCGCGGCGAGGTTGACCAGCACCATCGCCGCCTGGAGGCGGCTCCCGATCGCCTGATAGAGGGCGAGACTCTCGGCATAGATCGGCTCGGCGCGGGCATAGTCGTCTTCCGAGCGCGCCACTTCGCCCAGCAGCAGCAGGATGCCGGCGAGGGCCGGCTTCCCCCCCCCGGCCCGCAGGAGGGCCAAGACCTCCTCGAATTGCGTCCGGGCCGTGGCATAGTCGCCGCGGTCATAGGCGTGCCGCGCCAGGTTACCGAGCGGCAAGGCGGTCGATCCGGCATCGCCGAGCGCGCGGAAGAGGGCCAGGCTCTCTTCACTCATGGCGGTCGCGGCGGCCAGGTCATGATAGAACACATGGGCCAGGCTCGCCAGTTGGGCCAGCGTCGCCGCCAGCCCCCAGCGATCGCCGAGCGCCCGGAATAAGGCAATGCTCTCCTCACCCAGGGCCCAGGCGGCCGGGTCGTCTGGCCACGTATTTCGGCAGAGGAAAGACAGGGCCCAGGCCAGGCCCGATCGATCGCCGAGCTCGCGAGACAGCGCGACGCTTTCCTCCAGCCGGGTGCGGGCGAGCACCGGTTCGTCCTGGTTCCCCGCCAGGGTGCCGGCCAGCAGCAACGCGCGGGCGCGGGCCGCGGTGTGCGCCGCCGCCTCCGGCCGGGCGAGGGCGTCCTCGACCCAGCCGCGGGCTTCATGCCAATGGCCGCCGCGCTGCCAGAATCGCCCCAGCGCCCCGGCCAGCCGCAGCTCAGCCAGGGCATCGTGCTCCTGCGCCCAGGCCAGCGCGGCCCGCAGGTTCTCGTGCTCCGCATCTAGCCGCGCGAACGCCGCCGTATGATCCGGGCTGGCCAGGTGCGGGGCGGTCCTTTCCGCCAGGTCGAGGTAGTACACCAGGTGCCGATCCCGCCAGGCCTCGGCCTCGCCCGCGGCGAGCAGCCGCTCCCGCGCATATTGCCGGATCGTCTCCAGCAGGCGATAGCGCGGCGGATCCGCAGCACTTTCCACCATCACTAACGATTTGTTCGCCAGGGCCGCCAACGTGTCCAGCACCGACTCCCCGCCGGCCACGGCTTCGGCGGCGTCCAGGCTCCAGCTCCCCGCGAACACGGCCAGCCGGCGCAGCAAGGCGCGCTCGTCGGCGTTCAGCAGGTCCCAGCTCCAATCGATGAGCGCGCGCAACGTCTGCTGGCGGGGTAGCGCCGTCCGGCTGCCCCCGGTGAGCAGGCGGAAGCGATCGTCGAGCCGGGCGGCCACGCCCTGCACGCCGAGCACGGGGACGCGCGCGGCCGCCAGCTCCAGCGCCAGCGGGATGCCGTCCAGCCGCCGGCAGATCTGCACCGTGGCGGCGGCATTCGCCGCCGTCAGCGTAAAGCGCGGCTGCACCAGCGCGACGCGCTCCAGAAACAGGTGGATCGCCGCGTACTCGTGCAACCGATCGACCGGCACCGCCTCGTCCACGGCCGGCACGGCTAAGGACGGCACCCGGAAGGGGATCTCGCCGGCGATGCCGAGCGCCTCCCGGCTGCTCGCCAGGATACGCAGCTGCGGGCAGCCGGGCAAGAGGCCGCTGACCAACCGGGCGGCGGCGTCGACCAGGTGCTCGCAGTTGTCCAGAATCAGCAGCAGCTCTTTGG
>DATGEF010000676.1:0-8451 GCA_035310405.1 Chloroflexia bacterium
TCGCGCGGGCGGTGAGTGTGGTAGGCGAGCCGCTGGCCAGGCCCGAGCTTGGCCTTCTCGCGGTTGAGCACGTACAGGGTCAACCCGGCGCCCGGGCTGACGCCGTCCCCCAGGAAGCGCGGGCCGGCGGTCGGCTGCTGGCGGCTGCGGGCCGCTGAGACCAGCGCGCGCTTGCGCTCGATCTCCGAAGGCTGGGGAGCATCGAGGTCGGCAAGCCGCTCGACGGGCACCACGTCGGCGCCGGGCAAGACCAGGCGCGCCTGGTCCCGCCAGGTGCTCACCAGGTGCGGGGGAACCAACACTACCACGTTGGCCACGGGCCGTAGCGGGCGCCGCGCGTTCCAGTAGCCCAGCCGCCGCAGCGCCTCGCGAGTCTGCGCGAAGCACGGTGCGGCCAGCGCGGCCAGGATCGCCAGTGTAACCGAGGTCTTTCCCGTACCAACCTCCCCCTGGATGACGCCATTCTCGCCGGCGGCGAGCTGCTTGAGGCAGGCCTGGACGATGTGGGCCTGCGATTGGAACAGGGCACGCGCCAGGGGCGGGGTGGGCAGCAGGCGGTCGGCGTCGGCCGGGGCGTGGCGAGGCGGGAACTGGCGGCCCATCCAGGTGGCCAGCCCCCGGCCGTAGTGGTGGAGCACGTCGGCGATGGTCATTTGCGCCGGATCGGTCGTGCCTGTTGGCTTGGTCCCCGCCTTCAGGTCCACCTGCACAGAGGGCAGGGTCAGCGTGCGCATACGCACGCGCATACTGGGCTGCTGGACGGCGATGGTGCTGGTGAGGTGGCCCTCCTGGTCCCGGTTCTGCTTGACGTCGACGAAGTCTTTGGTGAAGCGGCCCTTGATGATGATCGCGGGCAGCCCGCTCGCGGGGTCGTCGGGCACCATCGTGAGATTGTTGAACATCCCGGCCGCCGTAAACAGGGCGCGGTGGGCATCGCGGGGCGGCATCAGCACCGGGCGCACGGGGCACAGGAAGTGGTCGAGGGTCTGGTCCAACCCCACGTCGGGCAGGGCCTGGAGCGCGTGGCGGCCGCCACGCCGGGGGCCGTCGGCCAGGGGGTACGCCGGCGCCGGCGCGGTCACGTCCAGCGTGCCGGCGGTCCAGGGGATGACGTGCCGCAGCACCTGGGCCATGTCGACCAAATTGACGGCGAAGTCGGCCAGGCCGTCCTGGGCGCCCGGCTGGAGGGCGAAGAGCGCGCGCCCGGCACCGGGTTCCGGCAGCGCGGGCAGCGTCGCGGGCGCTGCGGCCCAGGCGTTGAGCCGGGCGACCGCGGCCGCGCCGCCACCGAAGGGCAGCGGCGTTTCCCGCCGGCGGGCCACGACGACCACCTGCTTAAAGTCCTCATAGAAGCCGTCGGGGAAGCGATAGGCGACGATCTCGTCGTACTCGGCGGCCAGATAGGCCGCGCAGTTCTTCAAGACGTGGCCCGGCACCAGGAAGATCAATATCCCGCTGCCCGGGGTAAGAGCTGGCGTAAAGCGCGTCAGGAACGCCTGTTCCAGGCGTCCATACACGGGGTCCGGGTCACGGTCGTAGGGCGGGTTGGCCCACAGGAAGCTCAACCCCCGCGCGCGGGGGCTCGTCTTGAGGGTCAGTTGGAAGGCGTCCGCGTGGCGCGCCTCCCCGCACCCGGACTGGAGTTTGGCGTCCTGTAGCGCGGCCCGCAGCCCGCCGGCCCGAACCTCCTCCAGCTCACAGCCATACAACTTGAGCGTGGGGCCTTTATCGTAGGCGGGAAATTGCGCGCCGAAGAGCGCGTGGGCGAAAGCGAGCAACGCCGCGCCGTCCCCAGCCGACGGGTCAAGGATCGCGTAGCTGCCGTACACCTGGCGTTTCAGATCGGGATCGCTGACCTTGCGCCAGGCCGGCTGCACGTCAAACAGTGCCGCGACGTGGGGAATGACCGTCAACGGCGTTGGAAAGTACCAGCCGACGTTCACGGCGCCAAAGTTGGACACGGAAAACCTCCTTGTGTGAGCGGAAGAATACGATTTGCCGGCAAATCGCCGGGCAGCCGCACGCGGCGCCCGGTGGAGGGCACGCGGCCGGGAAAGGCTTTTGCTTTAGGTGGGGCAAGCTGGCTCGGGGATCTGGGGCCGCGGCGCCCGCGGGGCTCAGCCGTTCTCGCCGGCGAAGCTGGCGGTAACGCTATCCCAATTGGTGCTGACCTGGCGGAGCAAGGATTGTGCGTGGGCTTCGACCTGCTTGGCGGCGGCCCACTTGCGAGCATCGCGGACCTCGTTGACCGCGCGTTCGATCAACGCCCGTAGCACCGTCGGCTCCAGCGCGTCCAGCTCCCAGGACTGAGTACCGAATTTCTCGGCATAACCGTGGAAGCGGGCATCGGTGCTCTTTGCCGGATTCGGGGGGGGCCGATACTGCGCGATCTGGTCATAGTTGAGGGCCAGGCGCTTGACGGTGACATTACCCATGAACTCTTGCAGCCGGTCCTCGTTGTCCCGTGTCATGTCGATGCCCGAGGGATCATGGTCCCCCAGGTGGAGGATCAGCGCGGTCTTGCCGGCCCGGACGGCCTGGGCCATACGCTTGGACGCGACGTACATCTCGGATTGCGAGAGGTAGCCCCGACAGGCCAGGTAGGGCAGGTCCAGCGGCCCGCAGATCTGCTCGACGACCCCGGCAAGTGCCTCTTTCTCGATCCAGCAATTATGGACGACGAACGGAACGCAGTACGTATGATCGGTTGCTACCTCAAGATTAATCACTTCTCCCGCGTAGCCAACCCGCCGAATCGTGCGTATCGGATGCAGCGCTCCTGCTGCTTCGATATGCGTGTGGTTGTAGCGACGGAGTTTCGCGGGAAGAGTTACTCCCCAGTACCGTGCCAAATCCTCCCCATAGCGCCCGGCAATTGTCACGCCATACCGGGGCTCCTCGTGATCGGTCGTCCGGCAGATAGACGCAGCGTAGCCTGACCGCACGAGGAGAAGCTGCACCTGTTGGGCTAACACACGGCTGCGAGACGTCACTGTGATCGCGGATCGCTCGTCTGTGTCGAAGTGCCCGTCTCCACGCACGTAGTATTCCAAGATCTTCAGTTGCTTCGCCGGCGGCAGCAGCAGGAACGGGTTGGATAGCCTCTTGTGGTGGGCGCCATTCCCGAAATTCTGCCCCAAAAACACCGCCAACGCCTTCCCGAACACGTAGATGGTAAGCGTCCCTGGCCCGTCGACGGCGCTCGTTTTGAACCCCACCCGGGCCGCCCACTTCTGTACGCAAGCCGCATGTCCCTGCTCATGGGCGCCCAGCGTAAACTGCACCGTGCGGCCATCAGCGCGGATGTTTCCCTCCGCGAGATACAGGCCGATCACGGCGCAGAAGTCGTCATCAACCGGCACCCCCCAAGCGTTGCGGGATCGCGGGCCTCCCACCAAGTCGATCGTGGGGATGTCTACCACACCCGCGATGCGGGGGACGAGTAGGCAGTCGAACGGTTTAAGGTTTTGGGCCTCCACGAACCGTGTTCCTGTGAATCTTCGTCGCGCTCCTTTGTAGCCCGATACCGCTCGGTCATACTGTCGGGCCAGGATCGGATGGTTGGGCGTGACGCGTACGGGCAACAGGCCCACCGCTCTTATTTCCAGCAAATCTCCCACGTAAGCGGTGCGGATTACGCGGGTTACGGGTTGGAAGTTTCCCGCGCCAGTCAGTAGCCGATCTCCGACTTTTACATCCCCAATGGGTTGTAATCCTTCGCTGGTCACGACAGGGGTTTCCGGCGTGCAGCATTCACAGTAGACCGGCTGGTCCGCCCACGTGTCGATGGCATATTGATCGGCGACGGCGCGCATGATCGCGGCGGGGCTCTCCCAGTGCGGGCGGCTGGCCAGGTTACGGGTGCGATCCTCGATGGCTGCCCAATCGATCAGGCCGGCCAGCCGGCCGTCGTTGACGATACTGCCCAGCCGCTTGTATTCGGTTTGCGTGTTGGGTAGGATATCCCGCGATACGAACTGGTAGTAGAGCTGGCGCAAGGTTAGTTTCAGTCGCTGGCGGGCGTACTGCGCGATAATCTGGTTCGCCTGCGCGATCAGCGTGAGCGAATCGGAGCGAAATCGGATCGCGCGGAATTTTTCTTTAGCCATGGCGTGGTCCTTCCAGGCAACGGCAAGCCCCTGGCCGGTTAGAGCCAGGGGCTTGTAGGGGGGCAAACAACAGGTTAGAGAGCCAGATGGGTCGAGGCGGGGCCGGCGGGGGCCACCTGAAGCTGCTGCCAGGCGGCTTCTTCGGCCGCCGCCGCGGTAAGGAGCCGCCCGCGCCACTCCTCTTGCTCCGCCCCGCTGAGTCGCCGCTTGCTTTGGGCGAAGTAGGCGTCCAGCACCTGGCCCAGGGCGTCGCCGGCCGCCAGCCAGCGCCCGCGGCAGTCTGGCGGGGCGCGGGACTCCCCCATGGCGCCAGCCATGCTGCAAGCCTGCATAGCAACCTCCTTGCGCTGGCGGTCGTGGCTCACGCGGCCTTCAATTCTGATTTGTTGCAGAGATCGTGACCGGTCTCCGACCAGTTAGGTTCTTCGAGCGCGCGCCCAAGCTCAGCATTGCAAGTTCCTTTCTGCCCGCCCCGGACCCCATCCTGGCTACCAGGATGGGGCGGGGCGGCGGTCGCGCTCGGCGCGGCCGGCTCAAGCCGCCTGCGGGCCCTTGAGGCTGTCGATCAGCTGCGAGGCTGCGGCCTTCGACAGCTCATCGGGGCGGCAGTGATAGAGCTCCTGGCACTGAGCTTCGATCTCGGCTTCGGAGAGGTGCCGGGCGGCGCGGGCGATGGCGTAGATCGCCTTGAGCTGTTTCTCGGTGATCCCCCCCTGGAGCGGGCGGTCCTGGTTGCCGACCATGGGGGACTGCCCACCACCGACCGGACGCGTGGCCAGGCGTGGCGATCCCTGCACAGATTCGGGTGGCGATTCGGGTGGCGGTTCCGGCGGTGCGGTGGCTTCCTGGTGATCCAGGCTCTGCGCCAGAACTTGCAGGCAGTTCACGCCGAAGACGGCGCGTTGCGCCCGCTGCCAGATTTCGTCGTCCGTCGCGTTCGCCGGGTAGACGATCTCAAAGGTGCGAAAAACCCGGTCGTTGCGCGCCGACGGGGCGCTGTAGCGGGATGTGATCAGCTCCCGCTCGTTGAGCGTGGTTGGTTGGAGAGGCGCGTTGGTTGGAATCGGGTCGGCGGCCTCCTGGCCGCGGATCGGTTTTTGCGTAGCCATGATCGTGAGTTCCTTTCCGCCGGCACGCAGCCGGCTCTTTAATCGAGGCGTAGCCGGGCATAAACGTTTTGTGCCCGGGTGACGGTCACTACAGATCCAGCCAACCGGCCGGCAGGCAGAGGCGGGCCTGATCGCCACCGACGAGCACGTCGCCAACCGACGTGCTCCGGTATGGGTGCCAACCGGACAGTGCGCCGATCGCATCGGCCTCACTCAGCGCCAGCAGAAGTGTGACAGTGGGGCGCTCGTACCAGGGCTGCGCGTCGGAATTGTTGGAGCGCGCGTAGGCCTCCTCCCAGCTCCCCGCGCGCACGTCGGCGACGTGTATCCAATAGGCGGTACGGAGGTCACACCAGGCCCGGCGCAAGAGCCGGCGCGCTTCCTGGTGCCTGGCAGCCCGATGGGTGGTATCCATGAGGCTGGGGTGGCGGAAATGCCATACCTGGAAACTGCCCAAGCGGTCTTGCTCCTCGTGGTCGGCCTCTACGTCGCAGCGGGGGCAAAACTCGCCCGCGAATGTTTGGCCACAGCGCATACAGTGCCCGATTATTGGCAAGGGGTCACCTCCTTTGGTCGGTAGCGTAGATGGGGGAAGGGGGCAGCGGGGAAACCCGGCGGGCGGGGTGGCCGGGGGGGTTTCCCCGCTCGCGGCCGCCAGGCCGCGCCAGTGCCCGGCTCTGCGACCAGCCGCGCGCCGCGGTGATGCTCTTGCGTTGAGCAGAGACCTGGCGCGGGCACGTAGCCGGGCACGATGGAGGGGGTTCGGACAAGGGGGGTCCTGCCCCCTTGTCGCGGGGCCGACTGACCGGCGGGGGAGGGGCCCCGCCGGGCGTCGGCAACGCTTAGCGCCGGCTACGCCGGCGCGTCCCGAAGGCGCCTATGGCGCCTGAGCCAGATCGCGTTAGAACGGCTCCGCGAAGTCGTAGTCAGGAGGCTGGCCGGTCTTGAAGAAGATCGTCAAGGTGTAGTTGGTCCAGATCCACCCGCCCCTGTTGCAGACCAGGGACAGATTGAGCCAGCGGCTCTCGATGACCTCCGGACTCAGCCCGAGGTCGTCCAGGTAGGTCTGGAGCTTGCTCGCGGCCATATCGGCCGCGACTTGCGGATCGGCGTCAAAGCCGACAAACGCCTTCATATGCGGCAGCTTGGGCAGCTTGGCCAGCTCGGCCTGGCGCGCACGCTGCTGCTCTTGCTGCGCCTTATTGCGGCAGTGATAGCACTCCGGCACGGGCCTATCGAGCATCTCGGCCAGCCGGACAAGGCTATCGACCCGCTCCGTCCCGTTTTCGTGTCCACAGGTGGGACAGACCTGGCGGAGCCAGAGAAACCAATCGGAATAGTAGCGCTCCACCCCGAAGGTGAGACCGTCGAGGGTGATCGTTTCGCTGGGCGGAGTATCCGCCGGCAACTCAATTTGCAGCACATCGTGGATCAACTCGACCAGGTGGGGGAACTTCGTCGCGATCTCCTGCGCGGCCGCCGCCGCGGCGCGCATCTCCCGTACCTGGTCCGCCATCGCCCGCATGGTCCGGGCGTGGGCGCGCAACTGATCAGGGGTGATAAAGTGAACCGGGGGCGCGCTCGGCGCCTCCTCGGCGGCCATGCTTGGATCGTCCATTTGTTTTCTCCTTGGCATGAATTAGTAGCCCCGGTCCGGTGACCGGACCAGGGGCAGGTTAGTTAAAGCGGCCAGGGTTGCCCGGCAACCAGCCGGCCCTGGTTTTTGCGCTCGCGGGCTTGGCGGATCACTTCCTCCCGCGTGTATTCGCCGGCACGCCAGCGGTTGATGAGATCCGCCGGGATCCAGACGGCGTGGAGGGGCACGGCACCGTCTTCGACCTCCGCGCCCGCCCACCAGTCGCCGCTGGTGGGATCGAGCCAGGCCCCCGCGAGGGTCTGTCCCGGCGTACCGGGTTCCAGCCCGCTCGGCGCGAGCGCGGCCGCCCGATACTCCGCGGCTTCGGCAAGCGCGTGGGCCACCTGCGTCGGCCATCCCACGCGCCAGGCGATGGTGGCCCGCAGGGCCGCCCGCAATGCCTGGAAGATCTCCCACACGCCGGGGAAGTGATCCCAGGCCACACAGTTGAGCGGGTCGGAGCTGCGCCGGGCTACATCCTCCGCCACGATCAGCAGCCGGCGGAGGCTATAGGTTGGCGGATCGACCTGGAGACCCCCCCAGGCCGCCTCGCCTACGCCGAGCCATTGGACCGGGTATGGGACCGGGCGCTGCCGCCAGGCGGTGTCCAGGCTATTTAGCAGGTCCGCTATCTTCTGGGCCAGGCCCGGATCATAGGGCGCCTGGCTATGCGAGTCATCGAACAGCTCCAGGGTCGGCGGCATCCCCTGTGGAGTGCGCAGGCGGGCGTCGAGCCAGCGCTGGGCGAGCTGCATCGCCGTCGTGCGCTGATAGAGCTGCAGGGGCGGTAAGGTTACGAATGCACCATGCGGGTCCTGCTCCCGGCCGTCGAGGGTGTAGTGCTCCGGTTCGGGCGTATCGCCCTGCTGGTAACCGGGCACCCAATGCGCGGCGAGCTGGAGGAGCACCGGCGCGGTGGCCACACCGGTTTGTCTCTCCACTTCGGCCGCGGCGGCGAGCGCCGCGGCCACCGCCGAGAGGTAGACCAAGCGTTCAGGCATAGTAGCGACCTTTCTGCCGGCGCTCGCCGGCGCGAATGCGGCCCTGGGAGCACCGGAGAGCACAGGTGGCTGAACCACACCCCTACCCGCCGGCGCCCCCGAGGCGGCCTACTTGTAGATATTCAGCCCCAGCTTCGCGCCGGTATCGGGGATCGCCACGTTGCCGCTGGTGGTGGCGATGATCGTGGACTTGCCGGACGCCGAGGCGCCGAAATTCTGCGTGAGGTCGATTTCGAGGATCAGCTTGCTGCCCTCGATGTGCCCGACGACGTTCTTGCCGAGGTTGTAGACCGCCGCGGCTGGGGCGGTGCCATTAGCAGGGTTGGCCATGTGTAGATTCTCCTTTGTTGCTAAAAGTGGGTTATAGGTCGAACAGCCGGCCGCGTAGGCGGACGGGAGCGGGCGGTGGTTCAGCGGCGCCGCCCGCCCATTTCTGTCGCGGCAGGGGATAGAAAAGCCGGACTCCTAACGCCCGGCCAGCTCACGCCAGCGCGCTTGCTGCGCGCGGTCGCGGAAGATCGGAGTGAACACCCCAGTCCACTTACCGGTTAGGTTGGCCACGAGTAGGGTCTCGTTGCCGGGATCGGCCGGGCGGC
>DATGEF010000677.1:0-11752 GCA_035310405.1 Chloroflexia bacterium
TAGGCGACAACAACCTCTATGGCGTGGCGGCGGTGGCGGCCAACGACGTCTGGGCCGTCGGCTACTGGGCCAACGGCCAAAGCCCCCAGACGCTGGTGGAGCACTGGAACGGCAGCACCTGGTCGGTCGTTGCCAGCCCCAACGTCGGCACGGGCGACAACAACCTCTATGGCGTGGCGGCGGTGGCGGCCAACGACGTCTGGGCCGTCGGCGACTACTTCAACGGCAGCAACGTCCTGCAGACGCTGATGGAGCACTGGAACGGCAGCGCCTGGTCCGTCGTCCCCAGCCCCAACGTCGGCACGGGCGACAACAACCCCTATGGCGTGGCGGCGGGGGGGGCCAACGACGTTTGGGTCGTCGGCTACTGGGCCAACGGCAGCAACGTCCCGCAGACGCTGGTGGAGCACTGGAACGGCAGCACCTGGTCAGTCGTCGCCAGCCTCAACGTCGGCACCTCCGCTAACTACCTCGCTGGCGTGGCGGGGGGGGCCAACGACGTCTGGGCCGTCGGCGAATACGGCCCCATCCAGGGTCACCAGACGCTGGTGGAGCACTGGAACGGCAGCGCCTGGTCGGTCGTCGCCAGCCCCAACGTCGGCACGGGCGACAACGCCCTCGCTGGCGTGGCGGCGGTGGGGGCCAACGACGTCTGGGCCGTCGGCGACTCCTATAACGGCAGCAACAACCGGACGCTGATGGAGCACTGGAACGGCAGCGCCTGGTCGGTCGTCGCCAGCCCCAACGTCGGCACCTCCGCTAACTACCTCGCTGGCGTGGCGGCGGCGGGGACCAACGACGTCTGGGCCGCCGGTTTCTACCGCAACGCCAGCGGCGGCTATCAGACACTGACGGAGCATTATACCAACCTCTGCGTTACGCCGATACCGACGAATACGCCCGGTCCCAGCCCGACGCCCACCCCCTGCAGCATCAGCTTCTCCGACGTCCACGCGACCGACTACTTCTACACGCCGGTGCTCGACCTGGCCTGCCACGGGGTCATCAGCGGCTACGCTGACGGCACCTTCCGCCCCTACAACCAGACCACCCGCGCGCAGATGGTCAAGATCGTCGTCCTCGGCTTCAACAAGCCGATCGTCACCCCGGCCGGCGGCAACTACAGCTTCGCCGACGTGCCGCCGACCAACCCCTTCTTCGCGGTCATCGAAACCGCGGCGGCCGATAGCATCGTCTCAGGCTACGCCTGCGGCGGCCCCGGCGAGCCCTGCGACAGTCGTAACCGGCCCTACTTCCGCCCGAATGCTTACGTCACGCGCGGCCAACTGAGCAAGATCGACGTGGTGGCTGCCGCCTGGGCGCTGCGCACCCCGGCCAGCGGCACCTTCGAGGACGTGGCGCCGGGCAGTGCGTTCTACCCGTTCGTGGAGACGGCGGCCTGCCACGGAGTAGTCAGCGGCTACGCCTGCGGCGGGGCGGGCGAGCCCTGCGACAGCACCAACCGCCCCTACTTCCGCCAGTACAACAACGCCACGCGCGGGCAGATCGCCAAGATCGTCGACCTCTCGCTGAGCGCGGGCGGCGCCTGCCCGCCCGCCGCGCCGCGCTAGTTGTGCGCCGCGCGCCCGGCCGGCCCACGGCCGGGCGCGCACCCGCAGCCCCAATGGTGCGATCGGAGCAGACACGCGCGGGCGGCGGGATCGAGAGGCAAGGGGTCGCCGGGCCTGTGGCCTGTTCGCCCCGATCTACAGATCATTGCAGCTTGTAATATCGAGGCAATGCGTTTTATTAGCAAGAGGCATAAGATTTGTCATTCTGAGCGCAGCGAAGAATCCGCTGAGGCGTGAGCCCGCTGCCCCAGCGGTGCGATCGGGGCAGCCACGCGCGGGCGACGGGGTTGAGAGGTAGGGGGTCGCCGGGCCAGTGGTCCGCCCGCCCCGACTCGGTTCGTTGCGCAACGGATTCTTCGCTGCGCTCAGAATGACAAATTCTTTAATATATTTGCTAATATTTATTCCTGCACACGATCGCCGGCAACATGGCAGGGGGCTGGAAAGGCGCTTATACCAGTCTATCATAGCATAAGATCCCGCCCCGTAGAGCCCGCGTAGGCGGGCTTCGGCTTTGTAGCCGCGGCTTCAGCCGCCCGGCTTCCCGCCCCACCGCCCATCCCGGGGTCTGATCCTTCTTGGCCTCGCCCGCCATAGCACATTTTCGCCCCCCAAGAGTGATAGTAGTAGTAGCGCAGACTCGCTGGGGCCACGCCGCACCAAACCCGAAAAATTCCGTTATCAATATCGATAACCAGGCACCAATTATCAGCTTTCCGTCTGACACCATACGTCCGTCCCCGCAATCCAGCTGCGCGCAGGACCAGCGTATTCCTTCGTGTTTCTTCGTGTCCTTCGTGGATGATTTATTGCGCGCCCGGAAAGGAAACGACCATGACCCCGCCGCAGCTCCTCTATGCCGGCAGCTACGCCGCCGCCGATCAGCCCGGCATCTATGCCTTCACCTTCGACGCCGCCACCGGCCGGCTGGCCGGCCAGGGATCGTGGGCCGGTATCGCCCACCCCTCCTTTCTCGCCATCCATCCGCACCGGCCCTGGCTCTTCGCCGTCAGCGAGACCAGCACGGCCGAAGACGGCGTTGCCGGCGCCGTCTGGGCCCTGCGCCGCCGGCCAGGGCCGGCGATCCTGGAGCCGATCAATCACCAGGCCAGCGGGGGCGACTCGCCCTGCCACCTGGCCGTCGACGCGACTGGCCGCTGGCTGCTGGTCGCCAATTACGGCACCGGCAGCGTGGGTCTGCTGCCCATCGCGGCCGATGGCGCCCTGGGGCCGGCGGCCGACCTGGTGCAGCACCATGGCCGCGGGCCGCACCCGGTGCGCCAGGCCGGCCCCCATGCCCACTCGGCCACCTTCGCGCCCGATGGCCGCTTCGTGCTCGTCGCCGACCTGGGCCTGGACGCTGTGCTGGTCTACGCGCTGGACCCAGTGGCGGGCCGGCTCCAGCCGCAGACCCAGGTCCCCACCCGGCCGGGCGCCGGCCCGCGGCACCTGGCCTTTCATCCGGGTGGCCGGCACGTCTATGTCGCTAATGAGCTCGACAACACCCTGGCGGTTTACGCCTATGACGCCGCGCGCGGCGCGCTCCAGGAGCAGCAGGTCGTCGCGACCCTGCCGCCGGCCGCGACCGCAAGCACTGTCGCCGACATCCACCTCAGCGCCGCCGGCAACCGGGTCTACGTCTCCAATCGCGGCCATGACAGCATCGCCGTCTTTGACGTGGCGGCCAATGGGCAGTTGGAACGTGGCAGCTTTCTGCCCTGTGGCGGGCGCTGGCCGCGGAACTTCGCGATCGCGCCCGGCGGCCAGTTTCTATTGGTGGCCAATCAGCACAGCGATGCGCTCGCCGTGCTGCCCCTCGGGGACAGCGGGTCCACGCTGGGCGCCCCGCGCGCGCGCGCGGTAATCCCCGGGGTCGCCTGCGTGCAATTCGCCGGTGCCGCGTGAGCGTGAACGTCCCGCCCCGTCCTTGACACCGGGGGCGTCGGGGGAGTATGCTACCTTTATCATGCGCGCATCCGTCCCAGCGCGCAACGGCTCGCCGCCTCAGGTTGTAAAGGAGCAGATCCCCATGCGCATCGTCCCGTCGGCCCATTGGCGCCTCCGTCTCGGCGGCTTCGCCCTCGCCATCTTCACCCTGCTATTCTCCACCCTGGGAGCCGCGGCCCAGGTGCCGCTCGCGCTGGTGCGGGTGAGCACCGATCCCTACACCAACACGTCCAGCATGCACCAGACCGAAGTCGAGCCCGATACCTTTTCCTACGGCACGACGATCGTCTCGGCCTTCCAGGTGGGCCGGTTCTCGGATGGTGGCTCCTCCAATATCGGCTGGGCCACGTCCACCGACAGCGGTATCACCTGGGTCAACGGCTTCCTGCCCGGCATCACGATCTATGGCACGCCGCCTGGCCCCTACCAGCGGGTGAGCGATGCGTCCGTCGCCTATGACGCCCTGCACGGCGTCTGGATGGTCGTGTCGTTGCCCCTCAACGGCCCGGGCGCCGGGCTGAATACGGTCGTCAACCGCTCCACCAACGGCGGCACGGCCTGGCTGAGTCCGGTGACCCTCGTCACCCAGGGCGGGCTCGACAAAACCTGGATCGCCTGCGACGATTCCACGATCAGTCCCTACTACGGCCACTGCTACGCCGAATGGGACAATAACAGCGGCGGCAATATCATGCAGATGACCACCTCCACCGATGGGGGGCTCACCTGGGGCGGCGTGCAGACACCGGCCGGCAGCCCCAGCGGACTGGGGGGGCAGCCGGTGGTGCAGCCGAACGGCACCGTCGTCGTGCCCTATAGCGCCAACAACTCGGCCATCCGGTCCTTCGTCTCGACCAATGGCGGCACGAGCTGGAGCGGCGCGGCCACCGTCAGCTCGGTGAGCACACACGGCGTGGCCGGTAATCTGCGCACCAGCCCATTGCCTTCGGCCGAGGTCGATCCGGGGGGCCGGGTCTACGTGGCCTGGCAGGATTGCCGCTTCCGCGCGGGGTGCCCGTCCAACGACATCGTGATCAGCAGCTCGACCGATGGCCTGACCTGGTCGGCGGTCACGCGCATCCCGATCGACGCCGTCAGCAGCACGGTCGACCACTTCATCCCCGGCCTGGCGGTCGATCAGTTCAAACGCGACCCCATCCCGCGCCTGGCGCTGACTTATTATTATTACCCCGTCGCCGCCTGCAGCAGCGCCACCTGCCAGCTCTCCGTCGGCTTCGTCTCCTCCCTGGATGGCGGCGCGACCTGGACGCCGCCCACGCCGTTGGCGGGCCCGATCACGCTGACCTGGCTGCCGCTGACCAACCAGGGCTACATGGTCGGGGACTACATATCCACATCGTTCTCCGCCGACGACCGGGCGCATCCAGTCTTCGCCGTCGCCAATGCGCCGAGCGGCAGCGTGTTCGACTCGGCCATGTATACGCCGGTGCCCGGCTTGTTCTTGCGGACGGTCTTCCCCGCGCTGAGCCCGCTGCGCCCTGTCCGGGCGGGCGGCGACAAGCCGGTCTTCTTCGCGCCGTCTGATCGCCCGCTGCCCATGATCCTGCCGACGGCGTATTGATTCGCGGGCGCCGGGCGCCCCCACCCAAAGGAACCCACATCATGAACAGGCGCAACATGTTCTGGCTGCTTGTCGTGCTCGGCGCCCTGGCGGGGCTGGGCGTGCTGGGGGCCCCCAGCCGCGCGGCGACCCCGGCCCGCCCGGGGCTGCTTCCCGTGGCCGGCTGGCCCGGTGCTCCCCCGCACGTCCCTATGCAAGGCACCGCCACCCCCACCGCCACCGTCTGTGCGGGCGGCGGGACGCCGGCCCCCTGGGTCGTCGTCAGCCCCGTGGCCGTCGCGGTCTTCGGGGTGAGCATGGACGGCGACGGCACCAACGCCTACGCGGTCGGCGGCTATAACTTCCAGACCAGCAGCGAGACGACCCAGTTCGCCCGCTACAACCCGGGCAGCAACGCCTGGACCAGTCTGTCGCCCGTGCCGGATCTCGACAACGGCGAAGCCGCCACCGTCTATGACCCGCTCGGCAACAAGCTCTACGTCTTCGGCGGCGAGAACTTCGCCACCACCGAGGTCACCAGCACCACCCGGATCTATGATCTCGCCGGCGGCACCTGGTCCCCCGGCCCGCCCCTGCCCGGCATCCGCGCCGGGATGGCCAGCGGCTACTACAACGGCAAGATCTACCTGGTCGGCGGCTATTCGACCGGCAACATCAACCCCGCCTTCACCCAGACCTGGGAGTTCTCCATCGCCGGCGGCACCTGGCTGACGAAGACCGCCGTGCCGGCGCCGGCCGGGTTCGGCGACGCGGGTTTCGGCGTCGTCAACGGCCACCTCTATCTGGCCGGCGGGCGCGACGCCAATAATGCGCTGCTCAATACCGTCTACGACTACAACATCGCGGCCGATACCTGGACGGCGCGCGCGCCCCTGCCCACGGTCGACACCGCGCCCGGCAGTGCGGTGATCAACGGCACGCTCTGGGTCTTCGGCGGCGGCAACCCCTTCGGGGCCGCCCTGGAGACCATCCGGCCCGGGGCACCCGCCACCACGAACGCGACCATGATTTATGATCCGGGGAGTAACACCTGGACCAGCGGCCCGCCGCTGAACCAGGCGCGCTCCTTCCTGGGCGGCACCCATGTGGGCAGCGTGGCCATCGCCGTCGGCGGCTACACCGGCAGCACGACGACCAACTCCGTCGAGACCTCGACGAACCCGGTCGTGTCCTGCGGCACGGCCACCGCCACGAGCACGTCGACGGGGACAAGTACCACCACGCCACTACCGACCAGCACGGCCGGCTTCACGGCCGACCCCACACCGCTCCTGCCCACGTCCACGGCCACGACGGCCCCCACCCAGACGGCGTCGCCCACGGCCAGGCCGAGCGCGACGCCCTGCGCGCTGAGCTTTACGGACGTCCATGCCACGGACTACTTCTATACGCCGGTGCTCTACCTGGCCTGCCACGGCGTGATCTCGGGCTATAGCAACGGCGACGGCACCTTCAGCTTCCGTCCGTACAACAATACGACCCGTAGCCAGATGGTCAAGATCGTCGTGCTCGGCTTCGGCCTCACCACCGCCACTCCCCCCGCGGGAGGTTATACCTTCGCCGACGTGCCGCCGGCCAATCCCTTCTTCGGCGTCGTCGAGACCGCCGCGGCCCACGCCGTCGTCAGCGGTTACACCTGTGGCGGGCCGAACGAGCCCTGCGACAGCGCCAACCGGCCCTACTTCCGCCCCTATACCAACGTCACCCGCGGCCAGTTATCCAAGATCGACGTGGTCGCCGCCGGCTGGGCGGTCTTGAATCCGCCGGGGCCGGGCACCTTCGCCGATGTCTTGCCCGGCACGGCCTTCTACACCTTTGTGGAGACGGCCTTCTGTCATGGGATCATTTCGGGCTACAGTTGCGGCGGCGCGGGCGAGCCGTGTGATAACCAGAACCGGCCGTACTTCCGCCAGTACACCCCGGCCACGCGCGGCCAGATCGCCAAGATCGTTTACCTATCCCTCACCGGCAATGGCGCCTGTAGCCCCATCGTCCGGCCGGGCTGGTAAGCCCTCCTCGCCGGCTCGGGCGGGTGCTGGGGCGCGGGCGGCCAGGGCCAGCACGGCCAGGCCGCCCGCCGTCAGCAGCGCGGCGGTCGGGAAGATGGCCAGGATGCTCCAGCGGGTGACCAGGCTGCCGATCGCCGGGCCGACGGCGAAGCCGAGGTTGACCGGCAGGTAGGCGAACGACATCACCCGCCCGCGTACGGCGGGGGCCGCCGAGTCGGCCAGCACATTGAACGAAATGGCGAAGACGCCCGCGCCGACCCCGTTGATCGCCGCCCAGGCCACGCCGAAGGTGCCCAGGTCGGCGGTGAAGAAGGGCAGCGGCCAGAGAGCGACCATCAGTGCGCCCCCGGCGAAGAGGACCGGCCAGTGGCCCAGGCGGTCGCCCAGGGCGCCGACGAGTGGGCTGACCACCAGCGCGGCGAAGCCCCCCGCGCCCACCACCAGGCCGACCGCGGTGGCCAGGTCGGTCCCGTGGTAGAGGGTGCCGACGGCCACGGCCACGTACGTCAGGGCCAGCATGCGCCCCGCGAAGAGCAGAAAGAGGGCCGGGAAGAGCAGGCGCAGGCGGGGCGCGCGCCAGACGATGTCGACGGAGGCCCAGGCCATGCGCAAGAGCGGCCCGCGGTCGGTGCCGACGAAATGATCGCGGTAGCCCCAGGCCATGCCGGCGATGCAGCCGACCATCAGCGCCATGTCGAGGCCCATCAGGGCGCGGAAGCCCCAGGTGTCGACGATCGGGCCACCGATCAACGGGCCAAGGAAGGCGCCGACCGGCGCCCCGCCGTTCATCACGGCGAAAGCCAGGCCCACGCGCGGCCGGGGAGTGCGCTCGGCCAGGGTGGTCATCATCAGCCCGCTGTTGCCCAGGGCGAAGCTGCCCATCGCCCGGGCCAGCACAAAGACCCAGACGTTGCCGGCCAGCAGGGCCAGCGTGCCGGCGATCAGGTGGACGACGAACGAGCGCACAATCACCGGCTGGCGGGCATAGCGGTCGGCCAGCGCGCCCCACAGCGGCAGGAACGGGATGCCCAGCACGCCCGACACGACGCTGATCGTCCCCAGCCAGCCGGGCACGTCGGCCAGGGCTACCCCCAGCTGGGGCAGGTAGAGCGGCGTGAAGGTCGTTATCTGGCCCCAGAACATCGACTCGATGAACCCGGCCAGGGTAAAGAGGATCAGGATGCGCCACCATGTGGGATCGGGCGGGGCCGTCGGTGTCCCGGCCATATCTGAGCTCAAAGGCGCATCCCCGATCTCCTTTATGTCCGCCCTACCCGGCGCCAGCCGCCGGCAGGCTATTATAGCAGATTCCGCGACGTAGCGGCGCCTGGCGCCTCGCTGCCGCGACTCTTATTGCGGGAACTCCTTCGTAGCCTTGAGCGTCTTTAGGGAAAACAATATCTCCGCCAGCCAATTTCTAAGGAGGGGAAGCGATGAATCCTGGGGTTGAGATCGCCACCTGGCCCCGGACCGGCGCGGCGGCCCGCGGGCGCCCGGTGGGCAGCGTCCGCTTTGCTGGCGGCATGATCGGGGTGAGCAGCTGGCTGCTGGGTGGCGTCTTCCTGGATGGCTGGGCGCACGGACACATCCTGACTCTCGACACCTTCTTTACGCCCTGGCATGCCGTCCTCTATTCGGGGGCCCTGGCGGTGGCCAGCTTTCTCCTCGCGGCCTTATGGCACTATCACGCTCGCGGCTATGCCTGGGGGCAGGCCCTGCCGGCGGGGTATGGCTGCTCGCTGCTCGGCCTGGGCGTGTTCCTGCTCAGCGGCGCCGGTGACTTGCTCTGGCATAGCCTGTTCGGCATCGAGCGCGGCTTCGAGGCGCTGCTCAGCCCCACCCATCTCGGCCTGGGGCTCGGCATCGGGCTGATCGTCGGCGGCCCCTGGCGCGCGGCCTGGGGCCAGCCCCAGGCGCCGGCGACCGGGCCGGCCTGGCTGCCGGTCCTGCTCTCGCTCACCTATATGCTGTCGATCCTGACCTTTCTGACCGAGTATATCCATCCCTTCGTCGGCCCCTGGCCGATCACCACCGACTATGGCGCCGTCGGCCAGGAGCAAGGGGTGGCCAGCATCTTGTTGCAAACCGCGCTCTTGATGGGGGCGGTGCTGCTGGCCGTGCGGCGCTGGACCCTGCCTTTCGGGGCGCTCACGCTGGTCTTTGCGCTCAATGCCACCTTGATGAGCATCCTGGACGACCGCTACGCGTTTATCGTGGTCGCCGCGGGGGCCGGCCTAGCCGCGGATGCCCTGCGATGTCTGTTGCGGCCCGGGACCAGCCGCCCGGGCGCGTTACGGCTCTTTGCCTTCCTCGTGCCAGCGATCCTCTATAGCGGCTACTTCGGGGTGCTGGGCGCGAGTAATCTCACCTGGTCGGCACCGCTGATCGGCGGATCGATCCTAGAAGCCGGGGCGATCGGTTGGCTGGTCAGTTACCTGGTGCTGCCGCCCGCCAGCCCTAGCGAAGTCAGCGCCCGGCAAGACCTGGCGCATCCCTCAGAGTCGCTACGCATCTCCCCACGATCGTGACTAGTCCCCCGCCGAGCTCGAACGGGACGATGCTGGCACAGGGCGTCCAATTAACGCCTAGATGATGTATTTTATTAACGGGAAGTATAAGATTTGTCATTCTGAGCGCAGCGAAGAATCCGCTGGGGTGCGGACCCGCGGCCACAGCGGTGTGATCGGGGCGGATACGTCCAGATGTCAGAGCTGGGCAGCGGTGATCGCAGGACCAACTGCCCGCCGGCCCCGATCTGATCCACTGGGCAGCGGATTCTTCGCTGCGCTCAGAATGACAGATTATTTAATATCCTAGCTAATATTTATCTCTTAATACGCGCCCCATATTCGGCCTTGCTACCCCTAGACAAGACACATTTTCTGTGCTATAATCAAATCGAATGGATTTAAATCTATTAGATTTTAATTCAAGGGAGTAAAAATGACGGTCGAGGAAACGCCGATTCCGGCGTTACAGCCCACCGCCGTGGTGGCGGTGGATGTCGTCCTGTTCACTGTGCGCGCGGCGGCGAGCCTGGACGAGGCCTGGCAGGTGCTGCTGGTGCAGACGGAGGACCCCGCCTTCGCTGGCAAGTGGGCGCTGCCGGGCGTGCTGGCGCGCGCCGAGGAGACCTTTGATGCCGCGGCGCGCCGCGCGTTGCGCACCAAGGCCGGCCTGGACGCGGCCAGCTGGTACCTGGAGCAGCTGGGCACCTTTGGCGACCCGCAGCGCGATACCCGCGGCCGCGTGGTCTCGGTCGCGCATGTGGCCCTGGAACGCAGCGACGAGCTGACCCTGGCGCCGGGGGGCGGGGTGCGCCGCGCCGAATGGCTGCCTGTCCGCCGGGTGCTCCACGAGAGCCTGGCCTTCGACCATGCGGCGATCCTGCGTGTCGGCATCAACCGCATCCAATCCAAGCTGCGCTACTCGTGGGTGGCCTTCCAACTGATGCCCGAGCGCTTCACCCTGCCGGAGCTGCGCGGGGTCTATGCGGCGATCCTCGACCCATCGATTGCCCGCCTGAATACGAGCAATTTCAAAAAAGCCTTCGCGGCGCTGTTTGCGTCGGGGGCCCTCGCGCCGGTGGGCCAGCGGGCGGAAGGTGGGCGGCCCGGGCGGCCCGGCGATCTCTACGCCTTTACCGGCCCGCTCGCCGGAACCTGGGAGCGCGAGCTCCCGTGGCATGAAAGAGGGGAAGCACATGGACCAGCATAAGCGGGCCGACCTGTGCGTCGTCGGCTCCGGGGTGGCCGGGCTGACCGCGGCGCTGACGGCAGCCGATCAGGGGGCACAGGTGCTCCTGGTCACCGAAGGCGAGCCGCTCTCCGGGTCGAGCCGGTGGGCCCAAGGCGGCATTGCCGCCGCGATCGATGTGGGGGACAGCCCGGATTATCACGCGGCCGATACCGTGGCGGTCGGCGCGGGCTTGAATGACGCCGGGGCCGTGGATGTGCTGGTCCACGAGGGGCGCCTGGCGGTCACGCGCCTGCTGGCCACCGGGGTGCCCTTCGACGGCGGGCCGGACCACCCGGAGCTGGGTCTTGAAGCCGGGCACCACCACCGCCGCATCCTGCATGCGGGCGGCGGCGCCACGGGCGAGAAGGTTTCGGCCGCCTTGATCGGTCGCGTGCTGGCGCACGACCGCATCCGCCTGGTGCCCAATACCCCGATCGACCGCCTGATCGTCGAGGCCGGCCGCGTCGCCGGCGTGGCCCGCGGGGCGCGGGTGTTCCGCGGGCCGGCGGTTGTGCTGGCCACCGGCGGCTATGCCGGCCTGTGGGGCCGCACGACGAACCCGCCCACGAACCGGGGCGTGGGTCTGCGCCTGGCCTGGCAGGCCGGCGCCACCCTGGCCGACCTGGAGTTTGTCCAGTTTCACCCCACCGCGCTGGTGCTGGCCGGGCGCCCCACCTATCTGCTGACGGAAGCCCTGCGCGGCGAGGGCGCCCTGCTGGTCGACGGCGCCGAGCAACCGATTGTCGACCCGTTGCTGGCGCGGGATATCGTCGCGCGGGCTATCGCGCGCCATCTGGATCGCCAGGGCCCAGTTTATCTCTCGCTGCGCCACCTCGACCCGGATTTCGTGGTCCGCCGCTTCCCGAACATTGCCGGCCGGTTGCACGCCTGGGGCCTGGACCTGG
>DATGEF010000678.1:0-6369 GCA_035310405.1 Chloroflexia bacterium
CCCGCGCCGTTGGGGCCGAGGAAGCCAAGGATCTCGCCTTTTTCCACCGTGAAGCTGACATCCTGGATTGCCGGACTGGGCCCGTAGTACTTGGTCAGATGATCGACCTCGATCATACCAGGGGTTCCGTCCTTTCAGCAAAATAATAGCAGCGCACACTCGTTCCAGGTCCGGGGATTCGCGACCGGCAGCCCCCGGGCAGGCAAGGGGCCGAGGTGCGCCCGGCCAAATTACCCATTTGTACGGGGGCTGTGCGGCGGACACAAGGGAAGGGCCGCAGGCGCCCCCAACAGGGGATTCTAATCGAACCTTCCCCCGTTGTCAAGCGGAATAAAAGCCGGACCCCGGCAGCTTTTTGCACAGACGCCCCGGGACTCTCCTAACCCCCCTGCCCCCCTTCCCGTGCGCGGGAAGGAGGGAACGGGACACCCCACCGTGGACCCGGCCGGCGGCCCCCCTTCCCGCGCACGGGAAGGGGTGGGGGTTAGGAATGCTTCCACGCCGCATTCTGGCTGGCTGCCGGGTTGCAAAATCCTGCCGAGCACCCAAAAGCCGGACCCTGGCAGCCAGGCTGACGATTTATTTCATATCTTTGTGAAACTATTGACTGTTCAATAAATCAGGGCTATAATAATAGCAAGCGCACAAGAAAGCATCCTATACCCGTCGTATATCCCGCTATCCCGCAAGGAGGAGGGCACCATGCCTCGGATCATGCTGATCAACGCGCCGCTGCAATCGGCGGTCTGCGACTACGGGGTGGGGCACCAGATGCCCCTGGGCCTGCTGATGATCGGCGGGCCGTTGCTTGATGCCGGCTTTCCGGTCGCCCTGGTCGACGCCGCCCGCGACCACCTGTCCGACGCCCAGATCGTGGCGCGGGCCGGGCGCTTCCGCGCCGATATTGTGATGACGGCCCATGTGGGGTCCACCCAGGCCCACCCGTGCTGTCTGCGCCTGCTGCGGGCGATCAAGGCGGCCCTGCCGGGCGTGGTCACGGTCTACGGGGGGGTGCATCCGACCTATCATTACGCGACGATCCTGGCGCAGGAGCCGCAGGTGGATATCGTCGTGCGCGGCGAGGGCGAGGCGACGGCCCTGGCCCTGGTGCAGGTCCTGGCCACGCAGCCGCCGGGGGTCGTCGGGGACCTGGCCGGCGTCGACGGTATCGCCTGGCGGCGCGACGGCACGGTGGTTATGAACCGCCCCCGCGCCGCTATCCAGAACCTGGACGCGCAGCGCATCGGTTGGGAGCTGATCGACGACTGGGATGGCTACCGGGCTTTCGGGCTGGGGCGGGCCGCCGTGGTGCAGTTCTCGCGCGGCTGTCCCCACACCTGTACCTATTGCGGGCAGTGGATGTTCTGGAAGCACTGGCGGCACCGCCGCGTGGCGGCGTTCGTGGACGAACTGGAGTGGCTGCACCGCGAGCACGACGTGCGCTTCTTCTGGCTGGCCGACGAGAACCCCACCACGATCAAAGACCTCTGGCGGGACGTGCTGGCGGAGATCGGGCGCCGCCGGCTGGACATCGGGCTCTGTGCCTCGATCCGCGCCCAGGACATCGTCCGCGACGCCGACATCCTGCCCCTTTACAAGCAGGCCGGGTTCCTCTATATCCTCATGGGCATCGAGACGGTGACCGACGCCACCCTGGCGAAAATTCGCAAAGGGTCCTCTGTGGACGACGGGTATCGCGCCGTGCAACTCCTGCGCCGGCACCAGATCATGTCGGTCGTCGATTATATCTTCGGCATCGAAGACGAGACGCCGCGCACGATCTGGCGCGGGCTCCGCGGCCTGCTGCGCTACGACGGCGACTTCGTCAACGCGCTATATATTACGCCCCACGCCTGGACGCCCCTGGGCCGCGCCGTGGACGACGCGCCGATTGTCGAGCCGGACCTGGCCCGCTGGGACTACCGCCACCAGATCCTGGCCGTGCCACACCTGTCGCCGGGGCAATTGTTCCTGGGCGTCAAGCTGGTGGAGCTGATCTACCACCTGCACCCGCGCCGCCTCTGGCGCGCCCTGGCCGTGCCCGACCGCCGCCTGCGCCGGCAGCTGCGCCGTAGCTTCTGGCACACCGCGGGGGTGTTTTGGTACGAGATCGGCGAGCGGATCGCGGATCGGGTGCGCCGCCCCCGCCGCGCCCACCGGCGGGCGCTGACGCCGCGCGTGGTGCGCCTGAGCCCCCCCGACGGAGGCCACCGGTAACCTGCTCGATGCATGAAATTGGCATAGCTGTTGTAATGAATGGTCTCTTCGCTCAGCGCGTTGCCCAGTTCGCCGCGTAAAAGCGCAAATACTCGGCGGTGTGCAAGCGCCAGTACGGACGATTGTGCCCCCCCGGATAGAGGTGAAAGACCGGGCGCAGCCCCTGGGCCGCGAGGGCGTTCGCGAAGGCGGTGACCCCAGGCGCGAGGGGATCGTCGCGCCCCACATCCAAGTAGAGGCGCGGCGCGGCCGTGGCGCCAAGCAGCGCCAGCCGCGGGATCAGGGCGGCATCCGTGACGGAACTGTGCCCCCCGACCGCGCTGAACAGGTCGGGATGCGCCGCCGCCAGGGTCAGTGCCCACCAGCCGCCGAGTGACAGGCCGCCGATCGCCCGCTGGCTCCCCGCGGGCGCGCTGCGCGTCGTCTGCGCGATATGCGGCAGCAAGTCGCGCAAGATAAAGGCCGCGTAATCCTCGCCCGGCTGATACGGGCCGCCGGGCATCACCACCACGAGGGGCGCGATGGCCTGCTGCGCGATCAGGCGGTCGGCGTCCGGCGCCACGTTGAGGTCCGGCCATTGGGTCTGGTCGGCATTGGCGCCATGCAAGAGATACAGCGTCGGATAGCGACGCGTGGGGTCGGCGTCATAACATGGCGGCAGATAGATCGAGTACGCGACGCGCCGCCCCAGGACCGCGCTGTCCAGTTGGGCGACGCTGAGCCGTCCCTGCGTCTCGTGGCACGCCGCGGCCGGCGGGATCGTCGCCGCGGGGGCGGGGGCCGGGGGCCGCAGAGTCGGTAGCACGGGTGGCCCGGTGGTCGCCGTGGCGGGCGGCGCCGGCGGGGTGGGGGTGGCCGGAACCAGCGCCGGGACACCGGTTAGCCTAGGGGTGGTCGCTGTGGCGATTGGCGGCGGCGGGCTGGTGGGCGCCTGCCGCGGCGTCGAGGTGACGGGTAGCGGGGATGTGCAGGCGACGAGTAGCGTACAGCCGATCCCGGCCAGTCCCAGGAACGCACGGGCGGGCATCGCCTACTTCCCCCCTGGCGCGCGCGTCCGATCGAAGACGGCACGCTGCGCCGGACGCGCGCGGGACCCGCCGGGCGGGTACACAATCGTTGTCACCTCGCCGGCCGGCCTGGAGGACTTCTTCGCCGAGGTAGGCATCGCGGCGACCGACCCGGCCACGCCACCGGTGGTCAGTGGACTGCCCGACATGGAGCGCATGGCCGCTATCGCGCGCAAGTACGAGCTGGAGATCACCGGCCCCCCAGTCCGGTGAGGAACCCTAGTCCTACAGCCGCAAGTAGGCATGCTACAAGCTCAACAATCTGGCTGCCATATGCGGCTGTAGGACTAGGCCAGTAAGGCACGGCGGATCTCGGCACAGTGCTCGCGGGCGTGCTCGAGCGCGTCTCCGGCCGCCCAGATGCCCAGCCGGTGGAGCACGTCTTTGCGCGCGGCGACCGCCACCGGCAGCAACTCGATCATCGCCACCGTCGCCGCCTCATTGCGTGATAACTCCTCCAGCAGCAGCCTGCTGCGGGGGTAGGCGGCGACCAGCCCCTGCACGCGCGGCCAAGCGTTGGCGCGGAAGGCCTGCTCCACGTCGGCGTCCTCGATATCCTCGCTAAGCATGTACTGCATATCGCGCTCACAGGCGATCAGGTGGGCAACGACCTCCTTGGCGCTCCATTCCTCCGGCGCGGGCCGGCGGCCGGCCGCCTCTTCCGGCACGCCGGCGAAACAGGCGGCCAGTTCCTGGTCGAGTGTCGCGTAGATGGCGCGCGCCTGCACCGCCAGCGCCCCGGCCGTCGCCGGCACCTCCTGTTGCGGCCGGCGCGACAGCGTTATCGCCACCGTGTGCCGCTCGGGGCCGCGATAGAAGATCACACTCACCTGGTCGCCCGCCCGGTGCGCCTGCATGGCGGCGGCGAAGCTCGGCCAGGTGGTCAGTGCGTGACCACCCACGCTGACCACCACATCATCCTTTTGCAGCCCCGCCTGGGCCGCGCCCATCTCCGCGAGCAGACCGGCGATGCGGATGCCGGCCGTCACCGGTACGCCAAGCTGGGCGGCCAACTCGGCGGTCAACTCGTCCCCGCCGCTGAGGCCAAACATCGGGCGGCGGGCGATCCGCTGGTCGACGCCGGTCTCCAAGAGCCCTTGCAGGTTCTCCAGCGCGGTCTCCCAGCCGCGGCGGATCTGCTGCGCCGCCGCCGTCCAGGCCGCGTCGTTGCCCAGCCCGCCGTGCGTGATGGTCACCGCCGTGCCTGCGGGATGCGCGGCGCAGGCCACCTGCACCACCGTCTCGCCCGGCTCGCCCCGACCTTGCCAACTGAAGGCCAGGCGCGCGCCGGGCACCACCTCGGTGAAGATGCCGCTCGCGTAGTAGCCCACATTCCACCAGAGATAGACGCGGCCGCCCGGCCGGGCATCGACCTCCGCGGCGTCGCAGGACCACTGGCGCAGCGCTTGGGCTTTCGTAAAGTTGCGGAAGATCTCTGCGGGCGCCGCCGGCAGGATGCGCTCCAGGATAAGGGTTTGCTGTTGCGTGACCATACTGACCTCCTCATCTGTAATGCCCCTATCATAACATGGACGAGCCAGGGTTATCACTCGGGTCGGGCCGCCGCGCGATTCTGCCGCGATTCTGTAATTCCTCTGCGGGTATTCTGAGGGACCGGCGGCATAATGATGTTATACAAACCCCGGGCCGCTGGTGCAAGGTGGCCGCAGGGGCGCAGACCCAACCTGAATACCTAACCGACCCGCCCTTGTCGGGTGTTGCTTGTTCGGGCGCCCGCAGGCGCCGCAGAGGAGAGATAACCATGTACCAGTATGAACTACCGCCAGTCCCGCGGGACCGGCCCATCCCAACCGCTCGACGCCGGGGCGTCGGGCCCCTCTTGCTCAGCGTGATGCTGGGCCTCGGCCTGGTGGCCGGGGGCGTGGGCGGCGGCGCCACCGCCTTGACGCTCGCCCGCGCCGGCAGCGCGCCGGCGGCCAGCGCGGCCACCCTCGCCGCCCAGCCGGTGGCCGTGCAAAGTGCCAACGCGATCGGCACCCTGTACAAGCGGGTGGCCGCCTCGGTGGTCGACGTCCAAACCACCATCGGCGGCAACGGCCGCTTCAGCGGCAGCGGCGAAGGCAGCGGCATCGTCGTCGATGCGACGCATGTGCTGACCAACTACCACGTCGTCCAGGGCGCCCGCACCATCCGCATCGCGTTACAGGACGGGACCACCGTCGACGCGACGGTGGCAGGCACCGCGCCGCAGGATGATCTGGCCCTGCTCACCGCCAGCCTGCCGGCCGGCGCGGTCCAGCCCGCGACGTTGGGCAACTCGGACAGCGTGCAGGTAGGCGAGGAAGTGGTCGCCATCGGCAGCCCGTTCGGCCTCGACCACACCGTGACGGCCGGGATCGTCAGCGCGGTCAATCGCCAATGGTCCGGGGGCAACCAGCCGGCCCAGTCGATGATCCAGACCGATGCGTCCATTAACCCGGGCAACTCGGGCGGGCCGCTGTTCGATCTGCAGGGCACCGTCATCGGCATCGATACGGCGATCGAGAGTCCCGTCCAGGGCTCGGTCGGAGTCGGCTTCGCGATCCCGATCAATCGCGCCAAGAGCCTGCTGCCGCAGCTCCTGCAGGGCAGCACGGCCCCGGGGATCGGGCAATAGCTCGGGCCGGCTCCGGCGCCCCCTACTGCGGATACGATCCCCACGCGCGGGGATCGGGGCGCGCGAACCGCGTGGAGGCCCTGCCGAGCCGGCAGGGCCTCTTGACGCGTCCCCGCAGCGGAAGCGGGGCGCCAGCCGATTCTCAGCAATCTCTAATGTTTACCGGCCTTTTCTCTAACCCTCGGGCGCTACACTAACTGGGTAGTACGAAAACCGCGTAACACGAAACCAGAGCTAGAGAGAAATGCGAGGATAAACCCAATGATACCGATCCCCCCCCGCGTGCCGGACGCACGCATCGGCAAAGCGCCCCGGCTGGCGGCGACTACGCAAACCCCGCCCCGCCGGGGCCAGCGCCGGGCCGGGCCCATCACGCCGCTCAAGACGTTGATCACCGCGGCGTCGCTGGCGACCACGGTCGCCGGCTGGGCCCTATTTGCCCAGCACGACGCCGCCGGCGCGGCGCAG
>DATGEF010000679.1:0-2392 GCA_035310405.1 Chloroflexia bacterium
AAGCTGCCGCCGGCCACCAGTGTCGAGCCATTGACGGCCAGCGCCATCACGCCTACCACGCTGCCGGTTATACCGGAGCCGAGCGCGCTCCAGGTCGTGCCGTTCCAGGCCGCGATATCATGGCAGCCCGTGCAGGTGCCCGCGGTGGTGAAGTAGCCGCCGGCATAGAGCGTCGGGCCATTGACGGCCAGCGCCAGCACTGCGTTGTTCATGCCGGCGCCGAGGGCGTTCCAGGTCGTGCCGTCCCAGGCCGCGATGTTGTTGCACCCGGTCGTGCAGGTGCCCGCCGTGCTGAAGGCGCCGCCGGCGTACAGTGTCGTGCCGCTCACCGCCAGCGCGTCCACCCCGCCGTTCGTGCCAGTCATACCGGAGCCGAGGGCGCTCCAGGTCGTGCCATCCCAGGCCGCGATGTGGTTGCAGCCGGTCGTGCAGGTGCCCGCCGTGGTGAAGTCGCCACCAGCCACCAGTGTCGTGCCGCTCACCACCAGCGCCCACACCGTGTTATTTGTGCCGGAGCCGAGGGCGCGCCAGGTCGTGCCGTCCCAGGCCGCGATGTGGGTGCAGCCGGTCGTGCAGGTGCCCGCCGTGGTGAAGTCGCCACCGGCATAGAGCGTCGGGCCGCTCACCGCCAGCGCCCGCACCGTGTTGTTCATGCCCGGTATACTGAAGCGGGGATCCCAGTTTTCGTCGCCGGCGAGGGTTGAGGCGGGGGTGGTCGGCACAAAGCGCGGCGGCCCGGCCGTGCCCTGGGCTAACTGCCAGCCCGCCGGGTCGAGCGTGCCGCGGTAGCCCGTGTGCAAGTTCAGCGTGCCGTCGGGGTTTAACAGCTCGGCCAGCGGGCGGCCATGGTCCGCGGGGCGGGCCGTGACCGCGGCGGGGGCGGCGGGCGCCGGGACCGGAGCCGGGGGGACGCCCGCCGCCGGGACCGCGAGCAGGATCAGCAGGATGAGGCTGGCAAACACCGGGAATGGCCGTTTCATGCACAATCTCCTTGGCCCGTCGGGGCGGCTAATGTGATGTTTGGTAGCGCATCGCCCACGTCCTTTGCCGGTAGCATGAAGATCTTCTGTAACGATTATCCACGAGCCGTCCAAAAGGTTAGTTGTATACGCCGTCGATTTGTCGCTGGGCTCCCTCAATTGCATAAGGGGAATGGCTGGCGGCCCCGCGCCCGGTACCGGCGAGCGTGCGACAAATGGTATAATGCCGGGTAGTTCGATTCATCGCCCGTTCTTCCTTACCCCCGAGACGCCAGCGGGCCCGGATAAGTTCCCGCCGCCCACCCCGGTCGCCGTCCCGGCGAGCATCACGGTGCTGGCGGGCCGGTAAGGCGGGTTGCTGTACGGATAGTCTATGGCACATAATAGAACACACTATCTTTGCGCATTGCGCCGCGCAGCGATCACATCCGAGCGCTATACTGCCCCCATCGTGCTCAGAGATAAAAATTAGCAAAGATCTTAAAGAGTTTGTCATTCTGAGTCCAGCGAAGAATCCGGTGCCCTGCGGATCGGTCGGGGGTCGGCGGGCAGCGGGCCCGGCCCCCCGCCGCCCGTACATGGCCGCCCCGATCGCGCCGTTGGGGCTGCGGGTGCGCGCCTCAGCGGATTCTTCGCTGCGCTCAGAATGACAAATTTTATGCTTTCTGCTAATAAAACACACTATTTCGACATTCATTGGACTCCATGGGCCCGCCCGCGCACGCAACATGCTGACGGCCTGCCCGCCCTGGATATGATGTTCCCCTGGGCTATTGTCCTGCCGGTAGCGGGCGTTATTGCGCTTGGTTGGTTGGCCGAATCCGAAAGGAAGCGCAAAGCACGAGGTTGACAGGGCGGACGCGGCGAAGGACAGTCCCTGGGACACCCGCCGGGTATAGTGAGGGCTGAACAGTGGATGGGAACGCCTACTGTAATATCTGGACCGTGTACGATACCTGGGGAGGAACCCAATGGAACTGACTGGACTACATCATGTGTCCGCGCTGACCGCGCAGGCACCCCGGAATCTCGATTTTTATACCCGTCTGCTCGGCCTGCGCCTGGTCAAGAAGACGGTGAACCAGGATGACACCAGCTCCTATCACCTGTTCTACGGCGATGAGCGCGGCACTCCCGGCACCGAGCTGACCTTTTTCGATATTCCCGACGCCGCGCCGACCCGCCCGGGCCGCAGCAGCATTTCCCGCATCGCCTTGCGGGTCCCCGGCCGCGCCGCCCTCGCCTACTGGCGCGACCGCTTTGCCGCGGCGGGCGTCGACCAGGATCCCCTGGCCGAGGAGGGCGGGCGCGCGGTGCTGGCCTTCCGCGATTTCGAGGGCCAGCGGCTGGCGTTGATCGACGATAGCGTGGCCCAGGTGCCCGGCGGCGTGCCCTGGGCGCAAAGCAGCACG
>DATGEF010000680.1:0-5364 GCA_035310405.1 Chloroflexia bacterium
GCATTACCACAACTGCGGGCAGTCGCGCACGGCCGCGACCGACGCCGGGGCGGAGGCAGCGGCGGCCCCGCGGTTGACGCTGGTGCGGGGCGGATTAGCGCCGGCCGCCTAAGCGCCGTCCTGACTTTGCAACAGCCATGCAGCTGCGGGTGCTTGCATTGTTTTGCAGCGCGAGGGCGGGGCGGCTGCATAGCCCGCCCTGGTGCGCGCGACGGCGGTCTGGGGTGGTAGGGGCACGGCGTGCCGGGCCTATACGCATCAACCTAAGCACGCGGCAGGGTCCTGGGGCGGAACGCCTAGCGGCTGAAGCCGCGGCTACGCGGACGAAGCCCGCCTGCGCGGGCTGACGGGCATCCCGGCGGGGCGGGTCGCCGCGCGTTGTCACGTAGCTACCCGTGCCTGTTAGGTTGACGCGTATAGGGCAGGGCGTGCCGTGCCCTGGGCGGGAGCCCGCCCGGGGCGGATTCCGCCCCGCCCGGAGGGGCACCGCCCCGCACCAACGCCCCCGGGGAAGGACCGTCAGCCCGCGTAGGCGGGCTTCCGGACTCGTAGCCGCGGCTTTAGCCGCTAGGCATCCCACCCCAGGACCCGGCTGCTGGTTAGGTTGATAGGCATGCGGCACGGCACGCCGGGCCCCTACAACTGCAAAACAATGCAGCGCACCCGCGGCCTGCGGCAGGGCTTATGCGTTCTCCCGCCCAGTGTGCCTGATCCGCTCTGTTAGGCTGCGCGGCGCAGGCATGGAATTTGGAGAACGCATAAGCCCTGGGCCTGCGGCCGGGGTGGATGCAGCGTCCGCCCTTATGCACGCGACGGCGGTCGTGGAATGTGCTAAACTGGGTGTAGCGGCGCGGGTATCCGCCCCATGCGCTTCTTTGCTAGGATGCGTAGATGGCTTATATCACACAGATACCCGTATCCGTAAGGAGGGCCGTGATGAACGAATCTTTGCCCCCGCCGCTTATTCCGCGGGCGCTGCGGGTCGCGGCCGGCGCAGATTGCTTCGGCGACGATCGGGGCCTCGGCATTAGCACTATGGAGTTACTGGGGCCGCCCTTGTCCATCGAGTGCGCAGGAGATGGCGACGACCTTTCACCTGAGTGACGGCCGGGTCGCGGCGATGGTGGGCGCCATCGTCTTCGAGATCCTGCTGCCCCTGGGGTTGGCCGGGCTCGTGCGCCGGCGGCTGGGGGCCAGCTGGCGCGTTTTCGGCGCGGGCGCGTTGATTTTCCTCCTCTTCCAGGTGATCACCCGGGTGCCCGCGGTGACCCTGCTCGGGGCCGTGCTCGCCGATTCGCTCCAGGGATCGCCGGCCCTGCAACTGCTCTGGGGCGGTGGGCTGGCCCTGACGGCCGGGCTGTGCGAGGAGGGCGGGCGCTATCTCGGCTATCGCTGGCTGCTGGGCAAGGAGGAGAAGACCTGGCGCCTGGCCGTCATGTATGGCCTGGGGCACGGCGGCCTGGAATCGATGTTGCTGATCGCGGGCAGTACCTTGATCACACTGGCGAGCCTGCTCAGCCTGGCGGCGGTGGGGCTCGAGTCGATTCCGCCCGTCCAGCGGGTCCAGGTGGCCCAGCAGCTGGCCGATCTCAGCGCGACGCCCGATTGGACGCCGCTGGTTGGGGCCTGGGAGCGGATCTGGGTGCTGGCCAGCCAGGTGGCCCTCTCGGTGATCGTGCTGCAGGTCTTCCGGCGGGGCCGCCGGGCCTGGCTGGCGCTGGCGATCGGGCTCCATGCGCTGCTGGATTTTGCCGCGCCGGTGGCCGTGCCGCTGCTGCACCTGGACCCCGGGACCAGTACCCTGCTCGGCGAGGGGCTGATCACCCTGTTTGGCCTGGCCGGGCTCGGGATTATCTGGGCGTTGCGGGACCCACCGGCGCCGGCCGCCGGGACCGGCGCGCCGGCGTTGCCCGCGCCGCTGCCGGCGGGGCCGCCGGCGCCCCAACGGCCGGAGCATTAGGGGCCGCACCATCTCCGCCGCCGGGGGCCGGGGCGGGCCGGGCCAGGGTGCGCGGCTGTCGCGGGCGCCGGCGCAGGGCGGCGATGGCGGCCTGGATGACGACCTCCTCGGCGCGGCTGGCGGCCAGGAACTCTTCGGCGCCACTGCTGCGCCGCCGGCGGACGACCAGCGGCGCAACGGTCAGCACGTCGGCGGCGGTCACCTCGGGGCGCTCGTCGATCGCGGCATAGGCCCGGGCGGCCGCGAAGAGGACGATCTCGGTGCGTTGCGATTCGATGCCCAGGCGGGTGATCAGGCGGATGCCGATCTCCTCCGCGGCGGCGCTGAGGCGCACGCCGGGCAGGGCGGCGCGGGCCGTGCTGATGCTGGCGGCGGCCGCCAGGGTGGGGGGGGCATAGTCGGCGGCGAACCGCTCCGGGTCGTCCTGGAAGGCATGGACGCGGCGGGTGACCGCCAGCCGCTCGGCGGCATCCGTCACCCCATGCACGTAGACGCGCAGGCCGATGCGATCGATGATCTGCGGGCGCAAAAAGCCTTCCTCCGGGTTCATGGAGCCGATCAGCACAAAGCGGGCCGGGTACGATGCGGCCAGCCGGCCCCGCCGCACCACGCAGTAGCCGGTCGCCGCCGCGTCCAGGATCGCGTCGAGCACGTCGCGGGCGACGAGGTTGATCTCGTCGATGTAGAGGATGTTCTGGTGCGCGTGGGCCAGGATGCCCGGGTCGAAGCGCAGGTGCTGTTGCTCCAGGCTCAGGCGGGCGTTCGCGCCGCCGACGACGTCGTCGAGCGTGGCGTTGAGCGGCAGCTCGACGACGGCCTGGGGCGCGGTGTAGGCGATCGGCTCCCCCTCGGCCAGCTTGCGGCGGCACTCCGGGCAGAGGCGATCGGGCGCGGTCCGCGCCCAGGCGGGGTCGCAGCCGTTCGGGCAGAGGCTGTGGGTGATGACGGGCAGCAAATCGGCCAGGCCGCGCACCGCCGTGGTCTTGCCGGTGCCTTTGGGCCCGATCAGCAGCACGCCCTGCACGCGCGGGTTGACCGCGGCCAGGATCAGGGCATCCTTGACTTCGTCCTGCCCCACCAGCGCGGTAAACGGGTAATTGGTGTTCGCCGGCATGCCGCCAGTATAGCATCTCGCCCGGGCCCCGACAAGTCGGCGCCGCGGCGGCCCGCGGGGTCCGGTCGGGGGGGTAATGTGGATCGGGTGGGATACCATTTTGGGTGATTAACAAAGCCCTAAATTAATCTGTAAATTCGGCGGATGGACCCGTGGGGTTATTGACAAATCCTCAAATCAGGTGTATTCTAGACCCAAGCTCATCTGCAGTTGCTAGGGTACGAACAGACCAACACTCGCGAGGAGGCGTGTGCTTTGCGCTCTATGTCGACCGCCTGTGGCATCCAGAGACAAAGCGATCGCCCCGCCCCGGGGCCCCGCTGCGGCGCGGCCTGCAGGCCCGCCCGGTTATTGTCTGCGCCCCCCCCTGTCTGTTCACTTCCACCCTTTGATCGCGGCCCGGCAACCCTGGATCGGCTGGTAGTTGGACGAGAGGAGGAACAGCAGTGGCAACCGACACGATTCCGTATGGGCGCGTCACGCAGCATCCCCCGGCGGTCAAGGAAGTCCATATCGTCTGGATGACCACCGGCCTGGGTTGTGACGGCGACTCGGTCTCGATCACCGCGGCCATGCAGCCTAGCCTCGAGGATGTCGTCCTCGGCGCCATTCCGGGCCTGCCCAAGGTCCATCTCCACAACCCCGTGCTGGCCTATGAGGTCGGCGACGACTTCATGAAGTACTGGTACATGGCGGAGAAGGGCGAGCTCGACCCGTTCGTTCTGGTGATGGAGGGCTCGATCCCCAACGAGAAGATCAAGACGGAAGGCTACTGGGCGGCGATGGGCACCAATAAAGCGACCGGCCAACCGATCACCACGAATGAGTGGATCGACCGGCTGGCGCCCAAGGCCTTCGCCATCGTCTGCGCCGGCACCTGCGCCACCTACGGGGGAATCCATGCCATGGCCGGCAACCCCACCGGCGCGATGGGCCTGGCCGATTATCTGGGCTGGTCCTGGAAATCGACGGCCGGCTTGCCGATCGTCAACGTGCCCGGTTGCCCGGTGCAGCCTGATAACTTCATGGAGACCCTGCTTTACCTGCTGTACCAGGCGGCCGGGCTGGCGCCGATGATCCCCCTCGACGACGCCCTGCGGCCCACCTGGCTGTTCGGCCAAACCGTCCACGAGGGCTGCGACCGCGCCGGCTACTACGAGCAAGGCGATTTCGCCACCGAGTACGGCTCGCCCAAGTGCCTGGTCAAAATCGGCTGCTGGGGCCCCGTGGTGAACTGCAACGTGCCCAAGCGCGGCTGGATGGCCGGCATCGGTGGGTGCCCCAACGTCGGCGGGATCTGTATCGGCTGCACGATGCCCGGCTTCCCCGATAAGTTCATGCCTTTCATGGACGAGCCACCGGGCGCCCGGGTCTCCTCTACCGCCATTAGCGTCTATGGGCGCGCCATCCGCACGCTGCGCGGGTTCACCAACACGACCGTCAACAAAGAGCCGAAATGGCGGCACACCGGCTCCAAGTTGACCACGGGCTATCAGCCGACCACCTACGGCAAGTAGGCGCGAGAGGAGTTGCACTATGGTCGTCAGCACCCACCCCCTGAAAGCCGCGCCGACACAGGCGCCGAATCTTGTCGATATGTCGTGGGACCCGATCACTCGCATCGTGGGCAGCCTGGGCATCTACACGAAGATCGATTTCGCGAACCGTGTAGTCGCCGAGTGCCACAGCACCTCTTCGATCTTTCGCGGCTATAGCATCTTCATGAAGGGCAAAGACCCGCGCGATGCCCACTTCATCACCAGCCGCATCTGTGGGATCTGTGGCGACAACCACGCCACCTGCGCCTGCTACGCCCAGAACATGGCCTTCGGGGTCAAGCCGCCCAATCTGGGCGAATGGATCGTCAATCTCGGCGAGGCCGCCGAGTATATGTTCGACCACAATATCTTCCAGGACAACCTGGTCGGCGTGGACTTCTGCGAGCAGATGGTGAAAGAGACCAATCCATCGGTGTTCGCAAAAGCGGAAAAAACTTCGGCGCCGCATGCCGACGCTCACGGCTACCGTACAATCGCCGACATCATGCGGGCGCTGAATCCGTTTACCGGGGCTTTTTACCGGGAGGCCTTGCAGATGAGCCGCATGACGCGCGAAATGTTCTGCCTGATGGAAGGCCGGCACGTGCATCCTTCCACGCTGTATCCGGGCGGAGTCGGCACCGTTCCAACCGTGCAACTGTTCACCGATTACATCGTGCGGCTGATGAAATACGTGGAGTTCATGAAGAAGGTTGTGCCGCTGCACGATGACCTTTTCGATTTCTTCTACG
>DATGEF010000681.1:0-14540 GCA_035310405.1 Chloroflexia bacterium
CCTCGTCTACCAGCGCACGCGCACGTCGCCGGTGCGCCGCGTCACCCGGGCGTCGTCGAGGTGCTCCAGGAAGGGGACGGCGTATTTGCGCGTCGTCTGGAACAGGTCCCGGAGGTCAGCGACGGTGATGCTCCCGCGCTCGTCGATGACGGCCTGGATGCGGGCCACCATGCGGTCGTACGTGGCCCGGTCGTAATAAATATCCGGCGCGATTTTGAGCAGGTCCCCCCGGTCCAACAGGGCGGCCAGGACCTCCGGCTCCACGCCGAGCGCGGCCGGGTCCGGCGGGCTGGTGGGGCTCGCGGCGAAGGCGGCCTGCAGGCGGCGGACCTGCTCGGCCTGGGCCCCCGCAAACTGGACCTCATGGGCCGGCAGGCGGAAAGTGGTCGGATCTTCGGCCAGCCAGCCTTCGCCGAGCGCGCGGGCCACGACCGCGCTGTAGACCTTCGGCACCAGGCCCAGGCGGCTCTTGAGCTCCTCTTTACTGAGACCGCGCCGGAGGGGATGCTGGGCGTGATAGCGGGCGACCAGCTCGCGGATGCGGCCCGCCAGGCTGGCCCAGGCCCCGCGGCTCATCACGAGGGTGGCCGGCAGCAGCGGCGAGCCGGCCGCGGCCGGCGGGCCGAGGCGGACCACGTCCCCCAGCGCCAGGGCCGCATCCAGCGCGGGGCGGACCACGTCGGCCGGGAGGCCGGTCGCCTCCAGGGCGGCTTTCACCTCACGGGCCTCGCCGCCCAGCGCCTGGACCAGCAGCTCGGCCGGGGTGCCCCGGGCCAGGGTTTCGAGGGCGGCCAGGGTCGCCGGGTCAAAGCGGCGATGCCGCCGGGGCTGGGCGTCGACGACGACTCCACCGCCGATCGTCAGAGAGGGCGAGGGCTGGCGCAAGATGAAGCGGTCGCCTTTGACCACCGGCACGGCCTCGGCCAGGCGCAGGGTGACCCAGCCGGTGCGCCCCGGCGCCAGCTTGTCGGCGTCGAGCAGCGTGACCCGGCAGGAGCTCTCGGCGGCGCCGGCGAAGAAGTCGAGCAGGGCGTTCTGCGGCAAGGGGCGGGGCGCGTCGGCCAGGAGCTGCAGCTGCGCGTCAATGCGCACGGTCGGCACCAGCCAGCCGGGCGTGGTCAGCACCTGGCCGCGCCGCAAGTCCTCAACCGCCACCCCGCCCACGTTCACCGCGACGCGCCCGCCGGGCGGCGCCAGGTCGGTCTTATGCTTATGGCTCTGCAGCCCGCGCACCCGGGCGCGGATCGCCCCCGGCACCACGGCGACTTCCTGCCCGACGCTCAGGCTGCCGTCGATCAGCGTGCCGGTGACCACGGTGCCGAAGCCGGCGACGCTGAAGACCCGGTCGATCGGCAGACGGGGGTGGCCTTTGTCGAGGCGGGGGCGTGTGCCGGCGAGCAGCGCCAGGATCGCCTGTTTGAGCTCGTCCAGCCCCGCCCCGCTGCGCGCCGAGACGGCGACCAGAGGGGCCGCGGCCAGGCTGGTCCCGGCCAGGCGGTCGCGGACTTCTTCCTGCACCAGGTCGAGCCAATCCGCGTCGACCAGGTCGCGCTTGGTGAGCACGACCAGACCCCGGTCCACCCCGAGCAGGTGGAGGATGTTGAGGTGCTCGACCGTCTGCGGCATCGGCCCTTCGTCGGCGGCAATCACGAGCAAGGCCGCGTCGATGCCGCCGACCCCGGCCAGCATATTCTTGATGAACCGCTCGTGGCCCGGCACGTCGACCACCGAGACCTCCGGGCCACCCGGCAGGCGGAGCCAGGCGAAGCCCAGGTCGATGGTCATTTCCCGTTCTTTTTCTTCCTGCAAACGGTCCGGATCGATCCCGGTGAGGGCCTTCACCAGGGTCGATTTGCCGTGATCGACGTGCCCCGCGGTGCCGAGAACGTACATGCGCTAGCCGGCCAGGCCCGGGAAGCGCAGGGCGTTGAAGACGAGCAGCACAAAGAACTGGACCAACGCGGCACCCCCGGCGGCCAGCGCGGCCTGCTGCTGGGTGATCCGATACAGGCGCTGGGTGAAGACCAGGGTCAGGTAGGCCGTCCAGCCAATGCCGCCCAGCCAGAGCAGGAAAATCAGCCAGAACGGCGCCTTAATGGCGACCAAGGCGAAAATCGCGATCAGGACGAGCATGCGGGGCATTTCCAGGTATGGATAGGTGTTCAGCGCCGGCTGAAATTCGCCGTTGCCCAGGATACTCTCGCCCAGCACCTGGATCACCAGGGCGACGAAAGGCAGCTCCAGCAGCCCGAGCAGCAGCAGGCCGATCATGCCGGTCACCAGGCTGCCGAGGTTCGGGCTCAGGGGCGGGATGCCCCCGTTCACCAGGTTGTCGACCAGGAACAGCCCAACCGGCACCAGCGCCAGGCCCAGCTGCATGCGCACCAGCGTGGCCCGCGGCACCGCCGGCCGCGCCTCGACGTTCATGAGCGGCGAGCTCGGCTCCTCATCCGGGATCCCGGCAACCTCGTTCATGGTGCCGAAGGGGTTGAAGGCCATTTGTACCACCGGCATCGGCACATTTTCGGACAGCAGATCTTCGACGCGCACGCCGGGCGTCGCCCGCATCCGCGCGTCGAGGATGAGGCGCGTCAGATCGTCAAAGCCTTTGATATCGGAGGTGTAAAAGACGCCCGATTTATTCCCCAGGCCGGCCAGCAGCGCGTAGACGATATGCTCCGGGGAGAGCGGCGCGCCCGCATATTGCACAAAGATCACATAGCGCTCGCCGGGCAAGGCCATGGAATGGAGCCGGGTGATCCGCTGCCAGGGCAGCACCCGCCAGCGCACGAATTCGGTCACGGCCAGCCCCTCGGGCCGGATCTCAAAGCTGGGCAGCGCGTCGGCGACCAGCGCCCCGGCGACGACGCTGAACAGCAGGCTGGCGAGCGCCGTGAGCAGCAACAGGACATTATAGGACGTGAAGTTGGACAGCAGCTCGGCAAAGCGCCCGAGGGTATTGATCAGGTTCAGCACGCTCAGGGCAATCAGGCCATAGCCGACCAGCCGCAAGGGTACCCAGAACTTGTACGGATACTGGAAGCGCGGCGCCTGGACCGCGGCGGCCGCCGGGGCCGCGCCATACGCGTCGACCACATAGGTGGGGCGCACGGGGCCACGCGGGGAGGTTTTCAGGGCCGGGACGCCGGCCGTCTTTTTGCGAAACAGGGTTGGCACCTTGCTGTCCCTCCTTGGTCCCGGGTACCATTGGCCTGGCCCCCCGGGGTGACGGTCTGGTGGAGCGCACAATCAAGTCTCAGTTTATCATGAGCTTACCAACTTTGGCAATGGCCCGGCCGGGCCCGGGGCCAGATGGGTCCCCCGATCCTGCCCCGCGCGGGCCGACTCATCCTTCATTACGCAGTTCACCCCCGATTCGTCGCGCCCCGGTGAGCCACGCCGTTAAGAAGTGGTACGCGCCAGGCAAATATGGTACAATACGATGTTAGCGCCTAAAATGGGGCGCATGATCTCTGCTGCGATCTCGCCAGAAATCCCGGCAGACTATGGATAGTGAATCAGCAACGAGGTCCCCCGCATGCCCTATAACCCGGCCAATCCGCTGATTGTGCAGAGTGACCGCTCGATCCTGCTGGAAGTCGATAACCCGCGCTACGAAGCGGCCCGCGACGAGCTGGCCCGCTTCGCCGAGCTGGAGAAGAGCCCGGAGCATATTCATACCTACCGCATCACGCCCCTCTCGCTCTGGAACGCGGCCGCGTCGGGATCGAACGCCGGCGAGATCAACGCCGCCCTGACCCGCTACAGCAAATTCGACCTGCCGAGCAATGTCCTGGCCGACATCGAAGAGTATATTGGCCGCTTCGGCCGGGTGAAGCTGCTCCACGACGCGGGCCGCCTGGTGCTGCGCTCCGAGGACACCCTGCTGATCACCGAGATCGAGCGCAACTCCCATATCCGGCTGTTCCTGCGCGGGCGCCTCGACGAGTGGACCCTGGAGGTCGACGCCGCGGCCCGCGGCCATGTCAAACATGCCCTGGTCGAATTCGGCTACCCAGCCGAAGACCTGGCGGGCTATGTCGAGGGCGAGGCGCTCAGCTTCCAGCTGCGGGACACCGCCCTCAGCGGCGAGCCCTTCAGCCTGCGCCATTACCAGACGGATGCGGTGGGCGCCTTCTGGGCTGGCGGCAGCAGCCGGGGCGGCAGCGGCGTCATCGTGCTGCCCTGCGGCGCGGGCAAAACGGTCGTCGGTATGGGGGCGATACAGAAGGTCCAGGCCAGCACGCTGATCCTCTGCCCCAGCACCACCGCGGTGCGCCAGTGGATCCGTGAGCTGGTCGATAAGACGACAATCACCGCGGACCAGGTCGGCGAGTACACGGGTGAGCACAAAGAGATCCGCCCGATCACCGTCACCACATACCAGATCATGACCTACCGGCCGTTCACGGTCAACGAGGAGAGCGGCGAGATCGGCGAATTCCCCCATTTCCAGCTCTTCACGCACCATGACTGGGGCCTGATTATCTACGACGAAGTCCACCTGCTCCCGGCCCCCGTCTTTCGGGTCACGGCCGAGATCCAGGCGCGCCGCCGCCTGGGACTGACCGCCACGCTGGTGCGCGAGGATGGGCGCGAAGAAGATGTCTTTTCGCTCATCGGGCCGAAGAAATTCGACGTGCCCTGGAAAGACCTGGAGCAGCAGGGCTGGATCGCCACGGCCGAATGCACCGAGGTGCGGGTCAAACTGCTGCCGAGCGAGCGGCTGGACTACGTGATGGCCGAGGACTCGCGCATCAAGTACCGCATCGCGGCCGAGAACCCGCTCAAGCTGGACGTGCTCCTGGCCCTCGTGGCGCGCCACCGCAGCGACAATGTGCTGGTCATCGGCCAGTATATCGAGCAGCTGAAGCATATCGCCCAGACGCTGGACGCGCCGCTGATCACCGGCAAGACCCCCAATCATGAGCGCGAGCACCTCTACCGGGAGTTCCGGGAGGGGCGCATTAAGCTGCTCGTCGTCTCCAAGGTCGCCAATTTCGCCATCGACCTGCCCGATGCCAATGTCGCCATCCAGGTGTCGGGCACCTTCGGCTCGCGCCAGGAAGAAGCGCAACGGCTCGGCCGCATCCTGCGGCCGAAGGTCGACGGCAGCCTGGCCCACTTCTATACGCTGGTCACGCGCGATACCAAAGACCAGGACTTCTCGGGCAATCGCCAGCTGTTCCTGACCGAGCAGGGCTACCGCTACACGATCGTGGACGCCCATGAGGTGGTGCCCGAGATCGACGCCAAAGTCGCCGCAGAGCAGCGCTTGCTGGAGCAAGAGGGCCCCGACGTGCTCCGCGCCCAGGCCGCCGAGCGGCGCCAGGCCTGGCTCGCCGGCCTGGAAGACGAGGAGGACGACGCGCCCGGGACCCGCAATGGACGCAAAGCGACGCGCCCGATCGCGGCCCCGGTACCCAACGGCGACGGGGCCAAGAAGCGGCGGGGGCGGCCGCCCAAGGCCCGGCCCGCCGCGCTGACCGCCCCGACCAATGGGGCGTCGAACGGGCACGGGCCCGGCGGGGCGCCGCCGGCCCCCCCCAGCGACCCCGCACCCGGCGAGCGGACCCGCGGCAAGCTGCGGTTAGTCAAGTAACGAACAGGAGGAATGGGTGTGTCGGTAATAGCCGTGCTGGGCTGCCAGTGGGGAGATGAAGGCAAGGGCAAAATCGTCGATCTGCTGGGCAGCCGCGCCCGGGTCGTGGTGCGCTGTAACGGCGGGCCCAATGCCGGGCATACCATCGTCAACACGATGGGCACCTTTAAAATGCGCCTCATCCCGTCGGGCATCTTCCACCCGCGCAATATCTGCCTGATCGGCAATGGCGTCGTCGTGGACCCGGGGATTCTGCTGGAAGAAATGGACATGCTGCAGGCCGCTGGGCTCGATCTGAGCCGCCTGCTGATCAGCGACCGGGCGCATGTGATCATGCCGTACCACCGCATCCTCGACGAGCTGGAAGAAAAGGACCGTCTGGCGATGGCCGGGGGCGTGGCGCTGGGCACGACCAAGCGCGGCATCGGGCCATGCTACGCCGACAAGACGGCCCGTATCGGCATCCGCATGGCCGATCTCCAGCATGAAGAAACCCTGCTCAGCAAGCTGTCCGCGGTGCTGAATTACAAGAATCGCCTGCTGACGAAGCTCTACGGGGCCGAGCCGGTCAGTCTGCATGACAGCTACCTCCAGCTGGTGGAGTACGGGCGGCGGCTGAGCAAGCATATCATCTCCAGCGACCTGGTCCTGACCCGCGCCCTGGCCGAGAAACACCATATTTTGCTGGAAGGCGCCCAGGGAGCGCTGCTCGACCTCGACATCGGCACCTATCCCTATGTCACCTCCAGTAACCCCACCGCGGCCGGCTGCTGCGTCGGCGCGGGCTTGCCGCCCACCGCCGTCGACGGCGCGATCGGCGTCTACAAAGCCTACCAGACCCGCGTCGGCGAGGGCCCTTTCCCGACCGAGCTGAGCGGCGACCAGGCCGATTTCCTGCGCAACCAGGGGGGGGACGGCCACCAGGAGTATGGGACCGTCACTGGCCGGCCCCGCCGCGTCGGCTGGTTTGATGCGGTCGCCGCGCGGCACGTCGCCCGCGCGAACGGGCTGACGGCCCTGGCGATTACCCGCCTGGACGCTCTCGACCGCATGCCGATCATCAAGATCTGCACGGCCTACCAGGTCAACGACATGCTGATCCGCAACTTCCCGGCGGAGATCGCGACCATCCAGATCGTGCAGCCGCAGTACGAGGAGCACCCGGGCTGGATGGCGTCGACGACGGACTGCACCCGCTGGGAAAACCTGCCCCCCAACGCCCGCAAATACCTCTCGCGCCTGCGGGAGCTGATCGGCGTGCGCCTCGACATCGTCTCCGTGGGGCCCGATCGCGAGCAGACGATCCTGCTGCGCGAGCCGTTCGATGCGCTGCCCGACATCGTCAGCCGGTTCGTCGACACCGTGCAGGATCGCGGCGCCGGCCTGTAGCCCCGTTGGCGACCGGCGCGATCCCGTATGACCTGCTCCTCGCCGCGGGCACCGGGCTGCGCGCGCTGACGCTGCCAGCCGGGCTCCTGGTCGGCGGCGGCGCCGGTGCCGCCGCGATCCTGCAGCGCCTGGGCATCCCCGCGGCCACGATCGCCCCGGCGGCCTGCCGGCTGGCCCGCCCGCTCGTCGCCGGTCTGTTGTTGGCGGCCCTCCCGCTGGCCGTGGTCGAAACCCTCCTGGAAACCCGCGCCCCCCTGGACGCCCTGCTGTTCACCGATCTGCTGCCCTATACCCTGGCCAACACGCTGTTCGGGGTCGTCTGGGCCGCCCATCTCCTGGTGCTGGCGATCCTGGCGCTCCGCCTGCGCGCCGGGCATGCCCCGGGGCTCCTCGGCAGTAGCGCGCTGCTTGCCGCCTGGCCCCAGCTCACGCACCTCTTGCCCAACTTCGCGATCGCCTGGCCAGAGACCTGGGTCGAGCTCGGCGCGATCGCGGCGCACCGGGTGGGGGCGGCGTGCTGGCTCGGCAGCCTGGCCGTCCTCCTCCTTTGGAGCCGCCCCGGCGGCCCGGCGGCCCGCCCGTGGGGCCGGGCCTTCGCCCGCCTGGCCCTGCCGGGCGCCGCGCTCCTGCTGGCCGGGGCCAGCAGCACCATCCTCACCCACGGAGGCGCGGCCGCCCTCACCGGCCCGAGCCTCTTCGCCCACCTGGTGCAGATCAAGATCGGCCTGCTGGCCGCCCTGCTGCTGCTCGGGGCCGGCCACTTCCGGCGCTACCGCCACCCCCTCGTCGCGCCGACGCGCGGCACCCTGCTCGTCGAAATCGGCACGGCCCTGGCCGCCGTGCTGCTCGGCGCGCTGCTGGGGGTGCTGCCCAGCCCGGGATCATGACGCCCGATCGCGGCCCGCATCGCGGGGGAGAGGATCCACACCACATGCGCTTTTCTGACCGTACCGCCTGGAACCTGGCCGGCAATCCCTGGTCGGCCCGCGTGGCCGCCAAGCGCCAGGCCGGCGTGCCGCTGCTGGACCTGACCGATTCGAACCCGACGCGCTGCGATTTCGATTACACACACGCCGGCCTGGAAGCGCTGGCCGACCCGGCGGCGCGCCATTACCGGCCGGCGGCGCGGGGCGCCCCGGCCGCCCGGGACGCCGTGGCCGCCTATTACGCGGCGCACGGCATTGCCGTGGACCCCGGCGCGGTCATCCTGACGGCCAGCACCAGCGAAGCCTATAGCTATCTCTTCAAGCTGCTCGCCGATCCGGGCGATACCATCCTGGCTCCCACGCCGAGCTATCCGCTCTTTGACTACCTGGCCGGCCTCGACGGCGTCCGCCTGGTGCCCTACCCCCTGCGCTACGACGGCGCCTGGTTCCTGGACTTCGCGGCGCTGGCCGCGGCCCTGCCGGCGCGCGCCCGGGCCGTGATCCTGGTCCACCCCCACAACCCCACCGGCGTTTTTCTCAAAACCGGCGAGCGCGACCGGCTGGTCGCCTTCTGCCGCGCCCATGACCTGGCGATCATTTGCGATGAGGTCTTTCTCGATTATGGCTACGCGCCGGACCCCGCCCGCGCCCCGTCGCTGGCCGGCACCACCGCGGTGCTCACCGCCACCCTCAGCGGCCTCTCCAAGCTGGCCGGCCTGCCCCAGGTCAAAGCCGGCTGGATGGTGCTGAGCGGGCCGGCGGCGGTGCGCGAGGAAGCGCTCCGGCGCGCCGAGGTCATTGCCGACACCTATCTTTCGGTGAGCACCCCGGTCCAGCTCGCCCTGCCCCGCCTGCTGGAGTCGGGCGCCGCCTTGCGCGCCCAGATCCGCGCCCGGCTGCGGGCCAACCGCGCGACCCTCGATCGCCTGCTGGCCGGGGACCAGCCGCTCCAGGCCCTGCCCGCCGAGGGCGGCTGGTACGCCACGCTCCAGGTCCCCGCGCTACGCACGGAAGAGGCCTGGACTCTGACCCTGCTCGAAGCGGACGACCTGCTGGTCCACCCGGGCTATTTCTTCGATTTCCCGTCCGGCTGCCTGCTGGTGCTCAGCCTCCTGCCGCCGCCCGCCGTCTTCACCACGGGGGTCACCCGCTTGATCGCCCGGGTCGCCGCCGTGGTGGCGGCGCCCGAAGACGACACGCCGGCGCGGGCCATCGCCCCGACGACGAGATGATGGAACGGGCGGATGACGTTGAAATAGACCGGCCCCGCCCAGTTCTTGTAATGGACCACGGTGATGACGTGGAACCGCCGCTGCGTCGCGCCGAGGGGTTCCACGACGACGCCCAGGGTCGCGTCCAGGTGCTGATCCGTGGCGCCCGCGACCCAGTAGGCATCTTCCTGGGCCATCCGCACGGTGAAGAAACTGGCCGTGCCGCCCGGGGTCATCGGCACCATGGCCGGCCGGAGCCGCGGCGCGGCCGGGATGCCGGACTGCCGCAGGCCGAGGACCCGGACAAACCCGCCGCGGATGTGATAGAGCAGCCTGATCCACCCGGGCGCATAGCTCAGCATCCCGGCGACGAACTCCCGCAGACTCACCGTGCCCTCGACTGTCTTGACGTCCAGATGGTCGGCACCCTCGAATAGCGGCCGCAACGCCGCGACCTGCGTAATGTACTGCATAGCCATCCTCTCTGCGTGTGCAACATCTTGTGCAATATCTTGTGCAAGTATCGCGAAAATCAGGGATCGGCCTCGGCCGGGATGCGGTAAAGCCCCAGCAGTTCCACATTGATCTGGTGCTGCTCGTCGGCGGACAGGGGGGGAACCATCTGGTGCGCGCCGATATAGACGCTATAGAGCAGGCGGGCCAGTACCGCGGCGTGCTCGGGGTCGCGCGCCAGGGGGAGACAGACCTCCTGCAGGTAGGCCAGGCGCAGCCGGTCGATCCGCGCCTGGTAGGCGCGCACAAACGGGTCGCGGAGCGCCCAGGCGCGGATGGCGATTTCGAGCTCCGGCGCGGCCGCGGCGACCAGGCGGGTGAGCTGGGCCAGCCGCGCAGCCGGATCGGGCGCCTGCTCGCTCAGGCGGATGATCGTGAGCGTATGCTCCTGCTCCCAGTAGGCGAGCAGCGCCTCCGTATAGGCGTGATGATTGGCGAAGTGGTGATAAAACGAGCCCTTGGTCACGCCCAGCCGCCGGCACAGCCCGTCGACGGTCAGGCCCTCCGCCCCCACCGCCACCAACACGTGCAGCCCCGCGGCCAGCCAATCGCCCTGGCTGCGCAGCTCTTTCCGTTCGGCCATCGCCCTACCTCTACCCTGGATCTTATATCCATACCATACCGTATGGTATGGATTCTAGCAGGAAAAGCGCGGAGTGTCAAGAGGTGCCGTGATTCCGCCGCAAAGATATCCAAACCCACCCGTAGCGGGGTGTAATATTGGCGACCGATCGATCGTCGTAATGGGTGAGAAGAATAGAGAGCCAAACACCGCATGAGAACTCCTTCCTGAAGAGCAGAAACCCCTCGCCTGGGCCGGCGGGGGGTTTCTGTTTGTGCTGCACAAGCCGTTCGCGCTGCGCCTTCCTCGGCCGCTTCGCCGTCTTCGTGTCCTTCGTGTCCTTCGCGGATGCGTTCGGCGCTGGTCGCCCGCGCGATTTTCTGGTAAGATACACCCTACAGGGGGCAGTTGGCGGATCGATCAGGACGGCGAGGCCCGTGATGGAATACACGGACGAGCTTTTAGACGCGCTCCGCGGGGAGGGCGACCCTCTGGCGGATGGGGTCATTGCGCAGATCCAGGCGCAGGGACAAGTCGCGGCCGTGAACGCCGTGCTGCGCCACCTGCTGGACAATGACCAGCCGATCCCCGCCGATCTCCCGCCCAGCGTGCAAGCCTATCTGCGCGCCACCGATAACCCTCCCGCCTGGGCCGACCTCGACCGCATCCAACAGGCGAGTGCCTTTTTTATCAGCCATGGCATGCACATCAGCCTGGTCCTGTCGACCGGCGCCCTGGTGCAGTGCTATGCGGCGCAGCGGGCGGTGAAAGTGCTGGACTTCACCCATCGCCTGGACCATCCCCAGCGCCGGGTCGCGGAATCGGCCCAATTCTGCCTGAACATGATGGATCCGCAGGCGTTCACCGCACCCGGCAAGTTCATCCCGATTGTCCAGAAAGTCCGCCTCCTCCACGCCGCCATTCGCTATCTGATCAACACGAGTGGCCGCTGGCCGCGGGAAGAGCTGGGCGAGCCGATCTGCCAGGAAGACCTGCTGGGCGCGCTGCTGCTCTTCACGGTGGACGTGCTCCACGGGCTGGAGCGCCTGGACGTGCCGGCCACCCCGGCGGAAGCGGAGTCCTATTACTACGTCTGGCGTGTGGTCGGCGCGATGCTCGGCATCCGGGAAGCGCTGATCCCGGCCACCCTGGCCGAAGCCGAGCAGCTGCGGGCGATCCTGCACCGGCGGCATATGGGTCCCTCCCCCGAGGGCATCCGGCTGACCCACCAGCTGATCGCGATGTATGCCGACCTCTTGCCGGGCCAATGGCTGGACGGCGCCATGCCGGCGCTGATCCGCATCATGATCGGCGACGAGGTGGCCGACTGGATGCAGGTCCCCCACACCCCCTGGGGGTGGACCGCCCGGCACTTGATCTGGCTGGGCGGCCTCATGGAGACGCTGGAAGACACCTGCGATATCGTGCGCGTCGCGCTCGATAAGGTGGAGTGGGCCTTCTTGCAGAGCGAGTTTCTCGTGCTGAAGGGCCACCGCAACCTGACCTACGATATCCCCGCGCACCTGCGGCTCGCCTGGGCCCCGCCGGCCGCCACGACCCCCACCGACTCGGGCCAGGACGAAGACGCCTGACCCGCCTGGCCCCCTGTTGCCCGAGAGGCCGCCGATGTCCGCCTTAGCACCGACCCTCGCCAGCTATGTACCCCGCCTGGTCGTCGCGCGCCTGGCGGCCGATCCGGGGGACCCCACGACGCCCACCGCCGATCGCCTGCGCGCGGCGGTGCTGTTCGCCGACATCTCGGGGTTTACCGCGCTGGCCGAGCGCCTGGCGGAGCAAGGCCCCACCGGCGCCGAGGAGCTCACCAATCTCCTCAACGCTTATTTCGGCCAGTTAATCGCCGTCGTCGCCGAGCACGGCGGGGATGTGGTCAAGTTTGCCGGCGATGGTGTGCTGGCCGTCTGGCCCGCCGGCGGCCCGGCCGATAGTGCCGCCGACTCGCTCGCCGCGGCCACCCGGCGGGCCGCGGCCGGCGCCCTGGCCATCCAAAGCCGCCTGCAGCGCGATGCCCCGGCGGGGGAGCGCCTGGCGCTGCGCATCGGCGTCGGGGCCGGCGAGATCTTCTTCGCCCGGATCGGCGGGGGCTACAACCGCTGGGAACTCCTGGTCGCCGGCGACCCCCTGGTCCAGGCGAGCATGGCCCAGAAGCAAGCACGGCCGGGCACAGTCGTGCTCGCCCCCGCCGCCTGGGCCCTCCTGCGCGCCGCGCCCGGAGCGCCGCCCGGCACCCCGGACGCGGCCGGGTATGTCCAGGTCGAGGCGATCGCCGCGGGACCCTCTCCCCCGCCCCTGCCGGCCCCCGATCTCGCGCCGGCGGCCGAAGCGGCCTTGCAGAGTTTCATCCCCGCGGCGGTCCTGGCCCGGCTGGCGGCCGGGCAGACCCAATGGTTGGCCGAGCTCCGCCGGGTCACGGTGATCTTCCTCAGCCTGCCCAGCCTGGACCACACCACGCCCCTCGCCACCGCCCAGGCCGTGATGCAGCTGGTGCAAGACACCATCTACCACTACGAAGGCAGTATCAACAAGCTGAGCGTCGACGATAAAGGCGTCACGCTCGTCGCGGCCCTCGGCCTGCCACCGCTGGCGCATGAGGACGATGCCGGGCGGGCGGTCCAGGCGGCCCTGCGGGTGCAGGCGCGGCTGGCGGCGCAGCAGGTGCCCTGCGCCATCGGCGTGGCCAGCGGGCGGGTGTTCTGCGGCGAGGTCGGCAATACGCAACGGCGCGAGTATACGATGGTCGGCGACGTGGTCAACCTCGCCGCGCGGCTCATGCAGGCGGCCGGCCAGGCGGGCCGGCCAGCCGTGCTCTGTGACGCGGCCACCTATCACGGCGCCGTCGCCGACGTCCCCTTTGCCCCCCTCCCCCCGCTCACCGTCAAGGGCAAGAGCGAGCCCGTCACCGTCTATCATCCCCACCTAGCCACCCCCACCCGGCAATCCAAAATCCACAATCCAAAATCCAAAATCGCCATCGTCGGCCGGACTGCGGAACGGGCGCTGCTGGCCGCGCAGGTGGCGGCCTTGCGCGCCGGGGGCGGCGGGGGCGTCGTGATCATCGAAGGCGACGCCGGCCTGGGCAAGTCGCGGCTGGTGGAGGACCTCTGCCACCAGGCAGACACGCAGCAGGTGGCCGCCGTGATCGGCGCCGGCGAAGCGATCGAGCAAGCGACACCCTATCATGCCTGGCGGGCCGTCTTCAGCACCCTGCTCGGGCTCGACGCGCTGCCCGACGACCCGGCCCCCCGGCGGGTCCACGTCCTGGCGCAGCTGGCCGCCGCGCCGGCCCTGGTGCCGCTGGCGCCCTTGCTGAACGCCGTGCTGCCCCTGGAGCTGCCCGAAACGCCGGTCACGCGCCAGATGTCCGGCCAGGTGCGGGCCGACAATACCCGCGAGCTGTTGCTGGCGGTGCTCCAACTGCGGCTCCGCCAGGCGCCCCTGGTGTTGATCCTCGAAGATGCCCACTGGCTGGATTCGGCGTCCTGGGCGTTGGCCGCCAGCGGCCCGCGGCCGGGCCTCTTGCTGGTCCTCGCCACGCGACCCCTGAGCGCGCCCCTCCCCGCCGAGTACCGCCAGCTGCGGGACCAAGCGGGGCCGCGGCAGGTGCGGCTGGACAGCCTCCCGCCGGCGGATACCGAGGCCCTGGTCTGCTTACGCCTGGGGGTCCGCACGCTGCCGGCCCCGGTGGCGGCCCTGATTCACGAGAAGGCCGAGGGCAACCCCTTCTTCAGCGAGGAGATCGCCTACGCCTTGCGCGATGCGGGGCTGGTGCAAATCCGTAACGGGACGTGCCAGGTGGCCCCGGCCGCCGGGGACCTCGCCGCCTTGCCCTTCCCGGATACCGTGCAGGGCGTGATCACCAGCCGCATCGACCGGCTCACGCCGCAACAGCAGCTGACCCTCAAGGTGGCCAGCGTCATCGGCCGGGTATTTGCCTATCGCATCTTGCACGATATCCACCCCATTGCGGCCGCTCGGCCCCAACTGGCCGCGGACCTGCAGATACTGCAAATGCTGGACCTCACGCCGCTCGATACCCCTGAGCCGGAGCTGACCTATCTCTTCAAGCACATCATCACGCAAGAAGTGGCGTATGACTTGATGCTCTTTGCCCAGCGGCGCCAGCTCCACCAGGCCGTCGCCGAGTGGTACGAACGGACAGGGGCCGGCTCCGAGTTGCTCTACCCCCTGCTCGCCCATCACTGGGGCAAAGCCCAGGACCCGGCCAAAACCCTCGCCTACCTGGAGCAGGCCGGTAGGCACGCCCTGCGCAGCGGCGCCTACCAGGAGGCCGTGCGCTTCTTCACGGAGGCACTCGGCGA
>DATGEF010000682.1:0-5458 GCA_035310405.1 Chloroflexia bacterium
GAGCAGCTGTCCCGCCTCAACAGCCGCACGCGGGCCTATGACGGCCTGAAGATCAACCGCAGCACCTACCTGCGGCTTTGCGGCGCCGTGCTCATGGACCTGCTCAACGACCCGGCGTTCGCCGGCAACATGTTCGAGCGCCTCTACGAAGAGTCCGAGCTGGAGCAGCGCCTCCGCGACAAGCTCCACGATCTGCTGGAGCTCCAGCGGGCCTATCAAGACGGCACCCTCCGCCCCGTGCTGCCCGAGATCTAACCCGGCCCGCCGCCCGATCCCCCCGTTTTACTACTAGCATACTAACACACTAGCACGCCCATAAACTGTTATACCCGTTTGCGGGCTTAATTTCCAGACCTGGATGCCCGGCGGCTGAAGCCGCGGCAACGGCCGGGCGAAGCCCGCCTGCGCGGGCTGGCGGTGGCGGGGCGGACGCCCGGCGGCTGAAGCCGCGGCAACGACCGGGCGAAGCCCGCCTGCGCGGGCTGGTGGTGGCGGCGGGCGGCCCTCACCCTGCCCTCTCCCGTGCGCGGGCGAGGGTTCTTGCGCCAGCGTGGGGCGGGGCCGGTCAGGCGGCGGCGTGTGAATGTGCTATCATTCGGACTGTGGGAGAGGGCTCTGCCCTCGAAATACTCGCCTCACGACCTGGCGCTATCCCGCCACCCACCCACGATGTCGTGATCCCTAACAGTTACCTAAAATACCAGCTGGCCGTCCTTTGGCTCCACCAACCAGCGCGGGAAGCAGAATACTTCCATATGGCATTATTAACCTCCGCGTAGCGACCCGCCCCAGCCGTCCCGTAATGACCACCGTCAGCCCGCGTAGGTGGGCTTCGCCCGGTCGTTGCCGCGGCTTTAGCCGCCGAGCATCCGGCCGTGGCCCACCGTAGCCGCCTAGGGCGCCGGCTCTACCAGATGCAAGTCGGCCTGACGCAGGCGGATACGGTCGAGGACGTCGCGGTGCGCGTCGGTGAGCTGCACGGTCCCACCGGCGAGCAGCACCAGGTTGTGCTCCAGGATATAGAGCAGGTGCAGAAACGCGCGCTGCACCGAGCGCAGATCATACTGCGGCAGCGTGACCGCCAGGCGGGCCTGCAGCGTGGTGTCGACCTCTTCGAGAAAGGTATAAAAGGCGCGGTGCCCGCCATGCACCTGGGTGAACACATCCATCAGCAGGGTGCGCAGCCGGTGCTCGAACTCGATCGCCGCCCAGAGCTCGCGCCGCTGCAGGGCGATATCGACGTCGCGCGCATAGCGGATGCACATGTCCAGCTGATGCGTTGGCGGCTCATGGCTGGCGTTGCGGTTGGCCAGGCCGGCGGCGCGGATCGAGGCGCTGTCGATCTGGCCGGCCAGCACCTGGAAGCCGGCGACGAGGTGATAGGGAGTCGCCTGCAGCAGATGGTAGTGGATCGCCAACTCCATCAGCGAATCGAAGATAATATTGCCCGCATCGGCGCCGTTGGTCAGGACGAGCGTGACCCGCTCGCCCAGGCCGATCGTGGCGACAAATTTGCCCAGCCGCCGCAGCTCTTCGGCGATGGGGATCTGGATGCCGTCGGCGAGCACGATGTCCAGGTCGATATTCGAGTAGGGATCCCAGTCCCTGCGCGCCAGCGAACCGTAGAGATTGACCGCCAGGATGCGCGGGTCGTCGGCGTAGAAGAAGGCCACCGCCTTCAAGAAGGCCTGGTGCTGGGGCGTTCCCGGGTAGTCGGTCACAGTCGCCATAAACGGCTCCTTCTTCTGATCGCCTGATCCTGATCGCCTGATCCTGATCGCCTGAGTAGCAGGCCGGCGCGTAGACAAGAAGACAGCGCCAGCGTCAGGCGCGCGGGAAGGGCACGACCCAGATCCAGATGACGGCCGCGAACACGGCCCCCCCGGCGATCACACAGAGATGAAAAAGCTCGTGGAAGCCGAACACCCGGGGGAAGGGATTGGGCCGCCGGCGTCCATAAATGACCGCGCCGACCGTGTTCAAGGCGCCGCCGAACATCATCAGGCCGACCGCCGTCCAGGAGAGGGCGGCCGCGAACGCCGGGATCAGCAGGATAGAAATCCAGCCCATGCCGATATAGAGGCCGGTGTTCAGCCAGCGGTTCACTTTATCGATCCGGGTGGTGACAATGGCCAGTGCCACGCCCGCCGCGGCGAGCAGCCAGATCGTGACCAGGGCCGCGGGCCGCGCCCACCCGGCCAGCACATTGAAGCAGAGCGGGGTATAGGTCCCGGCGATCACGACAAAGATGTCGGAGTGATCGATGGCGCCGAGCACCCGCGCGCGCGACGGCCGCCAGGAGCCCATATGATACAGGGCGCTGACCGTATACAGCTGGACCATACTCAGCCCGAAGATCAGCAGCGAGATCAGGCGCGGCAGATCGGCCCGGCTGCGCCAGCAGAGGGCGACCGTGATCGCCGCCGCCAGCACCGCCGCGCCCGCGTGCGACCAGCCGCGCAGCAGGGGCTTCACGGGCCGCGCGGGGTCTATGCTGGGATTCGTACCAACCGGCTGTTGCATGGGTGATCACCTCCCGACCCGGCAAAAGTCGTCAGGAGCACGTGCTCCTGGCGTCACACTGCGTTCCCGACCACCGCCAGGATCACCATCGCCTTGGCGACGAGTTTTTCCTCCTGCTCGTCGGCGGCGAACACGGACGATTCGCTGACGATCAGGGTCTTGCCGGCGCGCAGCACATCTTAATCCCCAGGTCGCGGATAAAGGCAGCTTGCGCGAATATCTGCCGGACCTGCTGCATGAATTCAGGATTTTGTGGCTCCATTAGCATATAGGGTAACACGCGGCCATTGTACCACCTGCTGACAGCTATGAGCAATGCTCAGGAGCACGTGCTCCTATATACACTTCTCGCCTCTTGTGCTTCGTAGTCCTTCGTACCCTTTCGTGTCCTTCGTGTCCTTCGTGGATAAATCCGTTCGTCCTATCCTCTATTTACCCGCGGCCAGGGCTTGCCGGATCTCGGCATAGATTGGCTGCACCGTGCGGATGAACAGGCCTATCCGGCCGGCCAGCTCGTTCAGCCGGGGCTCGTCGAGCGGGTAGAGGGGGTGTGTCTCGTACAGGCGCGCCCAGCCGCGGTCCCAGACTTCGAGCTCCACCGCGTTGCCGAGCGCCGCTTTGATGTCGAACAAGTAGAACCCCAACTGCCGCCGGATGCGCTCGTTGCGCGCGGGCTCGGCCTCGCAATGCAGGCCCAACTCCAGCTGCTGCGTCCGCTCGTGGACCCAGACCTCATAGTGGATACTGCCGTCCGCGCCATACCAGATCTTCAGCAGGTGGCCCCGCGGCTGCATATGCAGGGTCTCCGCCGCCGGCGGCAGGTGCGGGCGCACGGCCTCGGGCAGCCGGCGAAGAAATGTGCTCGGCAGCATTGGCTAATGGCCCTCCGGCAGCAGCTGGGCGTATGTCTCGCGCGCGCGAATCAGGTGGGCGTGCCGGCCGTCGACCAGCACCTCGGCGGGGCGGGGCCGGCCGTTATACTGCGAGGCCATGGCGAAGCCGTAGGCCCCGGCCTGCCCGATCGCCAGTAGGGCGCCCGGCGCCACTTCCGGCAGCTCCCGCGCCGTGGCCAGGAAATCCGCCGATTCGCAGACCGGCCCGGCCACGTCGGCGATCTGCGTCGGGGCGCCCGCGTCCGGCTCCTGCACGGGCCAGAGCGGGTGGTAGGCCCCATACAGGGCCGGCCGGAGCAGGTCGTTCATGCCCGCGTCCGCGATCAGCAGCGGGTGCGGGCGCCCCTGCGCCGCATCGGCCGGCTTGCGATACAGGATTCGCGTCAGCAGCACCCCGCAGGGCCCGATCAGGTAGCGGCCCGGCTCCATTTCGAGCGTGAGCCGGCGCCCGGCCAGCAGCGGGCGCAGCCCGGCGGCCAGCTCGGCCGGCCCCTGCGGCCGGTCCTCCGGCCGGTAGGGGATGGCCAGGCCGCCGCCGATGTCCAGCGTCTGCAAGACGATGCCCTCGCCGGCCAGCTGGTCCCAGAGCGCCAGCAGGCGGCGCGTCGATTCGACGATCGGCGCCACGTCCGCCAGCTGGGAGCCGATATGGGCATGCAGGCCGACCGAGCGCAGGTGGGGATGGCCGGCGGCCCGGCGGGTCAGCGCCAGCGCCTCGGCCGGGTCCACGCCGAACTTGCTCGTCGCCGTGCCCGTGGTGATGTAGGGGTGGGTGTGCGCCGCGACGTCCGGGTTCACGCGCACGGCGATCGACGCCACGGTGCCCAGCCCGGCGGCGATGGCGCCCAGGGCGTCCAGCTCGCCCCGCGATTCGACGTGGAAGGCGTGGATGCCGGGGCCGGCCAACGCGTCGGCCATCTCGCCGGGCGTTTTACCCACGCCCGCGAACACGATCCGGGCGTCCGGGAAGCCCATCTGCCGGGCCAGGTAGAGCTCGCCCCCCGAGACCACATCGGCTCCCGCCCCGCGCTCGGCCAGCAGCCGGCCCAGCGCCGGGTTGGCGTTGGCTTTGAGGGCATAGCAGATCAGCAGCGGCACGCCGAGCGCGCCCAGGGGATCGATCAGGGCGGCATACGCGGCTTCCAGGCGGTCGCGGCTATAGACATAGAGGGGCGTGCCATATTGCGCCGCCAGCTGGGCGAGAGACACACCCTCCGCGCATAAGTGGCCGTCCTGGTACTGGAACATGCGGGGCTCCTCGGCGCGGCCGCCCTGGGCCGGCTTGCGGCCAGCGGATGGCGGCCCGCTGCCCCTAGTATACCAGAAGTTGGCGGGGAGGGGATTAGCCCTGCGCGCGTGCCGGGATGCGGGCGCCGGCTCGTTTCACGTGAAACCGTACCACCGGCGCGATCAGGGCACCGCAGAGCCGCGTTGGGGCGCGATAATTCGCGGTAGGGGCGAGGCCTGCCTCGCCCTGAGATGCGCACGGCCCTGTCTATGTGTCTGTTGCCTCAGCTATTAGTCCAGGGGCACCGGGTTGGACGGGTGCGCCGGGAACAGGATGCCCAGCAGCACCCCCGCCGCCGGGCTGGCATAGCAATCGGGATAGAGGTAATTCACCTCGGCGAGCGTGCGGTGGCCGAACAGCAGATGCAGGAAGGTCTGCTCGGGGAAGTGGGCATCCCCCTCATCCGCCTGCGTCGGGCGGTAGGGGCCGATCTCCGTGAGCCGGCCCGCGGTGAAGCCCAGCGCCAGCTGCGTCCGATAGAAGTTCAGCCGGAGCGTGCCGCTGTGCCCGGCCATGCCGCTCACCGCCAGCCGCCGCTCCAGCACGGGCGCGATCTGCCGCACGAACGCCGGCAGGTCGGGCACGCGGATGTACCAGGCCCAGGCGGGCCGGTACGCCTCCAACAGATCGCCCAGTGCGGCATAGACCGGGTGGGCCGGCCCCAGGCTCAACGCCAGGCTCGTCAGCGGCACCGTTCGCGCCTGGTTCGCCTCCACCATCTGGGCCTGAAACGCTTGCCCCAGGAACAGGGCCA
>DATGEF010000683.1:0-7055 GCA_035310405.1 Chloroflexia bacterium
CGACAGTTACCAACACGGCCACCAGCACCGCCACCGCCACGGCCACCAAGACACCCACCAACACGGCCACAGCGACCAATACGCCGACCAACACGCCGACGGTTACCAATACGCCAACCAACACCGCGACTGTGACGAACACCGCGACCAACACGGCCACCAATACACCGACGATGACTAATACACCAACGAACACAGCTACGTATACCCCAACCAATACGGCAACACCGACCGCCACTGCGACCCCTACGTGTCCCAGTGTGCCGCTCTACCCCCACTACACCGACACTCCTCCAGTCCTGGACGGCTGGCAGATGCTCACGACCCAGCCCCCCGCTCAATACTTTACGCTGAGTGGGACGGGCACCCGTTGGTACTCGCCCATTTACGCCGATACCGTCTTTGTACCGGGCGATTGGAGCTTCACTGTCCACGGACAAACCTGCGGGTCGATCACTAACCCGGAAGTAATCGCTTATCATTTGGACATCGTCGATGCGAATGGCAACTCGGTCGTGCCCATCGGGCAGGTGGTGCAACAGACCTATAGCAATCCGCTTTGCCTACCCTTTAACAGCACTGTGGACTTTACCCCTAGCGGGTGGCGGAGTGTCCATCTCGTCGGTAACCGGCTCCGCCTCTGGGCCGAGCTTATCCACGCGGCTAGCCTATCGACACCACTTATCCGCATCGATGCCAATACGCATTTAGATCCTCCACCGGTGAATGGATCATGCCCCTATCCATCGGGAGGCTGCACGGCGGTGAGTTGGACGGACCTGGTGGGCGTCACGCCGAGCGGGAACACGATTCAGCGGACCGCCCTTGGGGCGAGCTGGGACCAGGGCGCGATCTCGGTTCAAGGTATCCAAAGTGGGGATGGCTATGTGGAAGCGACGGCAGACTCGACGGTCGGCTACAAGATGTTCGGACTCGGCATTGGCAACGATAACGCTACCTACACCGATATCGACTTCGCCGTGGAAATGCAAGACGGGGGCGGGGTGCGCTTCTACGAGAACGGCGTGCTCAAAGCCGATCAGCCGACCAACTATGTAGCGGGGGATGTTTTCCGCGTGGCCATCGAGGGCTCGGGGTCCGGTACGCCGGCCGTCAAATGGTACAAAAACTGGGTTCCCGGCGCAGTGCCCCTCTACACCGACGCCCAGCCGAACCTCAGCTATCCTGTGCGGCTGGATACCTCGATCTACACCTATAAGGCCAAGATCTATAATGGCTACATCTGCAGTCCGAACCTGGGGCCTGGGACGGCCCGGTAACCTGGACAGACCTGGTGAGCGTCATGCCGAGCGGGAACACGATTCAGCGGACCGCCCCTGGGGCGAGTTGGGACCAGGGCGCGATCTCGGTTCAAGGTATCCAAAGTGGGGATGGCTATGTGGAAGCGACGGCGGACTCGACGGTCGGCTACAAGATGTTCGGACAGTGGTTCCTGCCGGGAGCGCGATGTTTGCCGATGTCCTCCCCACAGCCGCTGCGGCACTCTTCATCGAAACTGCGGCCTGCCCTGGCGTGCTTGGTGGATATAGCTGTGCCGGTGCGGGCGAGCCCTGCGACAGCCAATACCGGCCCTACTTCCGTCCGGCGCAATTGGCGACGCGCGGGCAGGTGGCCCAGATTCTCTATAGCGCATTAACCACCAATAACGTATGTAACTCAGGCCCGAAAGCGCCCTGAGGCTCTGCGGTCGGCCGCCGGCAGCCATTTCCGCCGGCAGCCCTGCCGTCACGCCGGCAACGTAGATCCGACACAGACCCCCCGCCAGTTAGTGGCGGGGGGATCTGCCTGGCGGCTCCAGTCCAGCGCTGAGCGACGGCGCCCGCTGGCCGGCGGCGGGCACGTCTAGCCTGTATCCACCCCTTGGAACCGGACCCTGGTCAAGTCTCCCCGCTCGGCGGTATACTGCAAGAAGCAACAACGCTTTAGGCGCCGGCCGCCGAGGAGTGCCTGGTTATGGCCCGCAAACCCCGCAAACCCCGCCCGCCTCTTCCCCCTCCCTGGCAAGGGAGCCCCGACGCCGCGCGCATAGCCGTGCGGCGTTTCATGGAAAGTCTCGGGCTGGCCACGGCTCCGGTAGCCGAGGTAGCCCGAACTCTCACGCGCGAGGCCTTTCATACCGCCCACCTGGGGAGTCTGCTTCGCCGGCAGTATGCGGATAGCCCCTATCATGCTGCTACGGATGTTTATCCCCACCTGGCGACCTGGCGCCAGGAGGACGTGGAATCAGACTACTGGACGGGCCAAGCGGGGATCGACCGGGCGCAGGCCGCGACAAGGCGGCTGCTCACCGAATTCATGGTCGCCGCCGAGGAACCATCCGCGATCGCGGCCGCTGTCCCCCGCAGTGTGTTTGAGTGGGTTGGGTTGGGCGCCATGCTGGACATCATCTATGCCGGGAGCGCCTCTGCCGCGCTGCGTGCGGTCGTGCCGGGGATCCGGCCCTGGCGCCAGGGCCGGGTACCCAACGGCTGGTGGAAAGGGCTCGACGCCACCGAGCACGCCCAAGCGGCGACCCGTCAGATGATCGGCGAACTCGGCTGGGGCGGCCTGTCGGCAGACGAGCTCGCGTTACGTGTTCGGACGGCTACGTTTCGGGCCCATGGCTTGCAGGGCATGCTGAAGCATATTTATGGGGATAGTCCCTATGCCGCCCTGGCCGATCTCTATCCGCAGTTACAGCCCTGGCAGATGGATGTAGCGCCCAATGGCTACTGGCTCGACGCCGAGGGCCGGGGCCGGGCCCGCCGGGCCACCCGCTGGCTCCTGGCCCGTTTGGGCCTCCTGGGCCGGCCGCCCGCCGAAATCGCGGCGGCCCTCAATGCCCCCCTGTTCACGGCGCACGGTCTCAGCGGTATGCTGCAAATCGTCTATAATAACAGCCCCTATGCCGCGCTCGTGGATCTGGACCCCGCAATCCAGCCCTGGCAAATGGGGATGGCACCGGCGGGTTACTGGCAGGGACCGATCGGTCAGGAGCACGCGCGCACCGCGACGCGGTGGCTGCTGGAGCAACTCGGGCTCGCCACTGCGGATCCGCATCACATTGGGGCGCAGGTAGATCTTGATACATTTGCTACCTGGGGGCTCGGGGGGATGGTGATGGTGGTTTACGAGAACAGCCCCTACGCCGCCCTCGCGGACGTGGTCCCGGGTCTGCAGCCCTGGCACATGGCGGTCGCGCCGAATGGGTATTGGCTGGACGCCGCGGGGCGGGAGCACGCCCGGGCCGCAACCCGCTGGCTCTTGACACAACGGGGCCTGAGCGCGGGCTCACTGCCCGCCATTACGCGGGTGCTGGACGCGGAAGCCTTTGCGGGGGCGGGGCTTGGTGGTATGCTCCGCAGTGTCTACGGGGGCAGCCCGCACGCCGCGGTGCTGGATCTGGATCTCGCGGTGCAACCCTGGCAACTGGGGAAGGTGCCGGCCGGATACTGGCAAGGCGCCCGCGGGCCAGAGCACGCGCGGGCCGCGACACGTTGGCTCCTGGAGCAGTTGAATCTCAGCACCGCCGATCCGACGACGATTTTAGAAACAGTTACCGCGCGAGTGTTTCAGCGCCTGGGGCTCGGCGGCATGCTCAGTGCCGTCTATGCCGATAGCGCCCCGGCCGCCCTCGCGGCCGTTCTGCCGGCGGCCCCCCCGCCAGTTGCCGACTCCGCACCTGCCTCCTAAGCGCGCGGCTTCCATGGGCACCGGCCCCTGGTGGTCCGGTGGCCTGTAGCTGCCGTTGCAGCCGTGGCCGACCAGGGGTCAGTTCTATTTTAGACGACCACAGGATGACCGGGAGTTATCCCCCGGCGCCCGTACAGTAGGGTGCTCTCTTGCGTTGTAGCATAGCGAAACCCGGAAACGTTGCCTTCATCTGCTAGACAGGAGACGCTCATGCTGACTATCCTATCGATCGACCGCCGCTCCGGGCGGGTGCTTGTGGTGTTGGCGGCCATGGTCCTGTTGCTGCTCGGCGTGGGGTTCGTCCAGGGAACGAGGCAAGCGGTTAGGGCCGCGATCCCGACAGACTCCGGGGCGGCGTCCTCTACTCTAACCAGCGGACGCCCCCTCCCTGGCCCGGCTGCTACCCGTGGCGTGGTGGATTTGCGCACCTTAGCTGTGGGGGGCCCGAGCCGCCGGTCGGCGCTGATCCTCCCGTTCCATCGCGTGGGCCCGCCGGCCGGAGCCACGGCGGCTCACCCCGGCGCGCCCGGGGGCGGACTGGCTGGGCTGTTCGGCAGCATCAGTGCCCCGGGGATCATCACCGGCTTCAACGGCATCAGTTCGGAAGAATCGGGCGGATCGGGCGGTCCCTGCTTCTGCGTCCCCCCCGATGGTGATATGGCCGTCGGCCCCAATGATGTGGTGGTGGCCGTCAATACGGCCTTCCGGATCTACAGCAAGTCCGGTACGCCCCTGACGCAGGTGATCAACTACGACGCGTTCTTTGGCGATTGCGGCGCGAGCGGTCTGAGCAGTTCAGACCCGATCGCGGTCTACGATCCGGTGGCCGATCGTTTCACCGTGGGCATCCTCCGCCTGGCCAACCAGGTGGGACCCTCCTGGGTCAGTCTGGCGGTCTCCCGCTCTGCCGACCCCACGACCGTCTATTACAAGTACTGCTTCCGGCAAGACTACGCGGGGCAGATGGCGCTCTACGATTTCCCCCATATCGCGATCGGGCGCACGGCGCTCTTCACCACCGGCAACATCTATCCGCCCGGTAGTGAGCAGAACACCTCGGCACGCGTCAATGCCTATGACAAGGTGGCGATGTATACCGGGGCGATGACCGCGACCCAGCTCTATACCGATGTGGTGCAGAATTCAGATGGAACGTTGGCCGATACCATCCGCCCGGCGCTCTTCAACATCGGGTTACCGAGCAATACGAATTATTTTGTGAACGTGGCCGATCAGACCCCCCAGGTCACCCTCTGGCGCTGGACCGATCCCTTTGGCGTGAACAGCTTCGTGCAGGCGGGCGGGGTCACCGTAGCGACTTTTCTGCAAGCCGTGCCCATGGCCCAGCCGCCGCCCGGCTCACCGATGCCGCCGCCCGGCTATATTGATAGCCGAACCCTGGGCGGCATGTGGGCCAACGGCACCCTCTACTCCACGCACACCATTGGCTGCAATGCCGGTACGAGTGTGGTCGACTGCATCCAATGGTACCAGCTCGGCAACGTCGACGGGGCGCCGACCCTGCTCCAGCAGGGGATTATCAGCGGCACAAATGAGTACCGTGCCTATCCCAACCTGGCGGTCGATCGCTATGGCGATGTCGAGTTGGCCTACGCGTTTTCCACGTTGACCGATTTTATCGGCATCCGCCATACAGGCCGGTTGGCGACCGATCCGCCCGGCGTGATGGGGCCAGAAACGACGATCAAAGCGGGGGAGCAGGCAGAAACCGGGTTCAGCGCGTCGCGCTACGGCGATTACGCGGGATCAGTCACCGACCCAGATGGCGTGACCCTCTGGCACTTTGAGGAGTATACCCAGGCGATCAACGATATGTTCGGCAGTTGGGGCACCTGGACGAGCGAGTCGCGCTTCCCGCCGCCGAACACGCCCACACCCGCGCCGACGCAGACGCCGGGCGGGGCCACGGCCACGCCTGTGCCGACCGGCACGAGCACCGCCACCCAGGTGCCGACCACGACTCCGCCGCCGAGCTCGACGCCTGGTGGCCCCACGGTCACCGCCACGTCGACCAATCTGCCGACGCAAGGTCCGTCCGTCACGCCCGGTGGACCGACGAACACGCCCTTCCCCACGCCGACGGTGACGCCGACCCGTAACACACCGACGCGTACAGCGGTACCCAGTAGGACTATGACCGTGGTGCCCAGCAGCACGGCAACCGTGGTACCCGCCGCGACCGCCACGCCCTGCACGCTGAGCTTCACCGACGTCCACCCGACGGACTACTTCTACACGCCGGTGCTCTACCTGGCCTGCCACGGCGTGATCAGCGGCTACAATAACGGCAACGGGACGTACAGCTTCCGCCCGTATAACAACACGACCCGCTCCCAGATGGTCAAGATCGTCGTCCTCGGCTATAACAAGCCGATCGTCACCCCGGCCGGCGGGAACTACACCTTCGCCGACGTGCCGTCCACGAATCCCTTCTTCGCCGTCGTCGAGACGGCGGCCGCGGATAATATCGTCTCCGGCTACACCTGCGGGGGGCCCAATGAGCCGTGTGACGACCGCCACCGGCCCTATTTCCGGCCCTACACCAATGTCACGCGCGGCCAGTTGTCCAAGATCGACGTCGTGGCCGCCGGCTGGAGCCTGGTCAACCCCCCGATCGGCAGCTTCACGGACGTCCTGCCGGGCACGGCCTTCTACGAATTTGTGGAGACCGCCTACTGCCACGGGGTGATCTCGGGCTACACCTGTGGCGGGGTGGGCGAGCCCTGCGACAATCAAAACCGGCCCTACTTCCGCCAGTACAACAACGCCACCCGCGGCCAGATCGCCAAGATCGTCTACTTGTCGATTACGGGTAATTCGGCGTGTGCGGGGGCGGCCACGCCGACGCCCGGGCCGTCCGGTTTCCCGGTGCCGTAAGATCCTCCCGGCACCCGCCCTGCCGCAAGCGGGGCGGGTGCCGGCCGTCCGCGCCTAGGGCTGTGTCCCAGTCGGGATCGTGTCACTCTGAGCGGAGCGAAGAGTCCGTCTCCCCGGGTCAAAGACGGATTCTTCACTGCGTTCAGAATGACAATTTCCTCGCCAGCAGGTGGCGGAGCCGACGTTGACACAGCCCTAGCGGGCGCCGGCCGGCCGCGCCGGGCCGGCCCTGACTTTCCGACGCGTTTTTGGTATGATATCGGCGGAATGGTTGATCAGGAAGCCCGGTCCATGATCCGCGCCGCCCCCCCCGCCGCGGCCCGCTGGCCCTGGGGGCTGTTCGGCGTGTTCCTCGGGATTTACCTGCTGACCTTGCGCGGCCACCTCGGCTCCCGCGACGAAGAAGCCCTCTACATGACCACGGTGATGCTGGAGAAGCACGCCGAGGCCCTGCTGCAGCTCCA
>DATGEF010000684.1:0-4656 GCA_035310405.1 Chloroflexia bacterium
GCCATGGAGATCGGTGTAGAACAGCCGGTCCGCCGGGTCGAAGACCATCGCGATGGGTCCGGAGTTATCACTGGAGACGGTCTCGATCGTGGCGCCCAGCGGCAACGGCTCGCTGCCCGGGATGGGGGTGGCGGTAGGCACTAGATGGGCGGGCGCCGGCGGGTCCGTAACCGCCTGGGCGCGCACAAGCGCGGCCGGCCCGGCGCCCGGCGCCAGCCGCAGGCTACACCAGAGGAGGAAAACCAGGGCGCCGACGGCCAGCAGGACACGGAAGGTCATGACGCAGCCTTTCTCGATTATAGGTCGGCATAGCGTATGGCGATCACCGGAAGAGCGGGGTAGCCAGCAAGAGGGGGATAATGAGGATCGCGGCGCCGAGCAAGAGCACCCCGCTGCTCACCCGGTGGATCTGGGGCGTGGCGCCCAGGATGTTCAGGTGCAGGGTGGCGACGCTGGTGCCGCGCCGCATGCTCAGGCCGCCGAGGAGGACGGGCAGGGCGCGCGCCAGGCCATAGAGGCCGCCGAGGAGGGCGCCGGCGGCGGGGCTCGCGGTCAGGACCTCCCAGGCCAGCAGCAGGTAGAACGAGGTGAAGGGGATAAAGGTCAGCACGCCTGTGCCGATGACCAGGCCAAAGGCCACGGCGCCGAGCAGGGGGCGCTGGGCGATCCAGCGGTTGGGGACCTGCCAGGCCCGCTGCGGCTGGGGCAGGCGCCAGACCCCCAGCTCGTGCAGGCCATACGCCCCCCCCAGCAGGATCGCCACGGCAGCCAGGAGCGTAAAAGGGAAGACCCGCTGCAGGCCGGCACCGGCGAGCCCGGCCAAGGCGCCGGTCACGGCGCCGCTCCCCGTCGTCGCGGCGATATAGAGGATACCGCGCGCCGTCCAGAAGGTCCAATGCCGGTGCCTCTGCCCGAGAGGCATGATCGCCGAGATCATGTTGACCCCTCAGGCTGAGGAGGTCATGGCCAGGCCGGTGAGTATCGCCAGAAAGCAGCCGGCCACCAGCAGGCCGAGGGATGCGGCCATCTCAGTTGACGTCGGTGTAGGGCGTGCCCGAGAACTGGGCGCAGCCGCAATGGGTGATCCCGCCGCCGCAGGAGCAGTCGCAGCAGGTCCAGAACCCGCCCGTGCCACTCGCCGTCCAACAGCCCCCCGCGTAGAAGGTGTAATAAACCTGGCACTGCAGCACCTGGCTGTTGTAGAGATGCTGGAAGCAGTGCGCGCCATGGCAGCCATCCGGCTGGTTGACGCCGGTGAGATTGCAGTAGGGGCCGGGCGGCGCGCAGTTGGGGACCACCGGGGCATTGGGTGGCAGGGGCGCCGGCGTCGGCCGGACGTTCGGCCCGACCGCGTTGGCGCCCGCAGCGCGGGCGGTCAGCGCCCGCCCGCTGGCCAGGGTCAGCAGAAACAAGAAGGCGCCGCTGCCGGCCCGTTTGAGGAAGGCGCGGCGATCGATGGTCCGGGCGAGCTCTTCGCTGGCGAAGCGGGTGACCCGGTCGACTACCAGGAGCGGCCGGGATTCCGCAGGATGCCCCGTGGGATCGCTCATAACATCGCCTTTCTGCTCAGGTAGCCTGTGGGGCCTGCGGGGCCTGCAGGGAAGCCTTGCCGTAGAATAGATCGCGATACCAGTCGAGCTGGCTCTTGGTGTTGACCAGCCCCTTGGCTTTGATCACCCCGGCCGGGTCGATCATAAACAAGAAGGGCGTGACCCGCACGCGATAGGCATCGTTCACGCCGCCCTGGTACGAAAGCATCGGCAGGGTGGCGCCCGTCTCGGCCTGGAAGTGCCGGGTGACCTCCGGCGCGGCCTGGTTGAGCCAGAGCACGGCGAATTCGCGCCCGTTGCCGGCGGCGAACTCCTGCAGCCCCGGCAGCAAGCGCCGGCAGGGGTCGCACTGCGGCGAGCCGAAGAGCAGCAGCACGTTGCGGCCGCGATAGCTGCTCAGGCTCTGGACGTGGCCCTCGGCATCGGGCAGCGCAAACTCGGGGGCGGTGCTGCCGACGGGCAAGCCATCCCGGGACACCCCGGCGGCCGTGCCCAGATAAAGAATGCCGAGCTGCCGATAGAGCAACAGGATCAGTACTCCCTCCCCGATCACGATGATCCAGAGAGCGATAAAGCTAATCAGCCAGATACCTTCCATCGCGCGCCTGAGTCCCTTTCTAAATTACCGGCTTAAAAGGCCCGCAAAAAGCCCCGTACGGTGGATAGCAGCGCCTGGCCGAGCACGACCCCGACGATCGCCAGCACCGCCAGAAACCCGATCGGGATCGCGTCGACGGCAGGGGGCAAGCCGGCGGGGGCCGGGGCGGCCAACAGGCCGTCGAGGGCCAGGTACGGGCTGGGCTGCCAGGCGAGCAACCCGGCCAGAGCCAGCAAGACACCATTGCGGACCAGTGTCGCCGGGCTGGCCGGCTCCTGCGTGATCCGCCCGAAGCAGCCGCAGGGCAGCCCCTGGCCTTGCCGCAGATCCGCGAACACGACCGCGCTGAAGAGGAGCAGTAACACCCCGGCGCCCAGCGCGGCCGGGCGGGTCGCCAGGCCGGCGATGAGCAAGCCGCCGACGAGCGCTTCCACCGGAGGCAATAGCCGGCGGCCGGCGGTGGCCAGCGCCGCGGGCATCCAGGCCCGGGTCGTCCCGGCCGCGTCCTGGTCCCGCCATTTCGCGATCGCGCTCAACACGAAAACACCGCCCAGCGTCAGGCGGGCAAAGAGCAGCAGGTGCGGCGAATTCAAGAAAGCTTCCATAAGCAGCATAACAACGCTATAGGCGGCGGTGGGTAACGGCGAGGGGTCGTAGCCCCCCATCCTGGGGCATTATAGCAGGCACGCCGATCCACTGTCAAGCGCGATCGCCGATCGGGCCGCGCCCGCCCAAATACGCGATTTGAGTCTATTGACAGCCGGGCCGGCATACGCTATGATGACAAAGTAGTACCTTGCTTCCCTGGTGCAGATCTAACCGACCTTTGGGTCCTGAGAAATTAAGTATCCCAGGTGCGAATAATGCCGCATTCGCGTTAGTCTCTGGGGGTGCTCACTCCGCGTCAACCGCGGGCCCACGGGGTTTCTGGAATCTGCCCTGGTCCAAAAAACACCCAATCTTTCATAAAGACGCCTTGGCTGGTAACCTAAATCGGCCCGGGGTGGGCGGCCCACCTATCCCCGGCGCACCCACGATGTGATCACTGCGTGATCGCTGTTGGCGCACGGCGTCCTCGCGACATCCGGTTCCCCTAGCGTGCAAGGAGCAACTCATGAACAGGCGTCACTGGCTCTCTGGACTAGCGGCCGCTGGCTTGTTGATCCTGCTCGGCATCGGCGCCGCGACGCAATCCGCGCTGGCCCGCCCCGCCGACCCCCTCGCTTCCAGCGCCGCCGCGCCGGGCGCGCCGCAGATGGTGGCCGGGCATTCCTATCACAACGACACCTCGCCGCCGCTGCGCGACATGCCGCAGTTGCCGATTAAGCCCAGCGGCCAGGAGCGCGAAGCGAGCGCCAATCCGCCGATCGGCAACGGGCACAAAGATGCCCTCGATACCGTCGTGCAGCGCGCCTTTGGCCCGCTGGCCGTGCCCACCCCCATCCTCAACTTCGACGGCATCCCCTTCCCCGGCGTGGTCTGCAACTGCGCCCCGCCCGACACCGACGGCGAAGTGGGCGCCACCCAGTACGTCCAGATGGTCAACGAAGGCTACCAGGTCTTCAATAAGGCCACCGGCGGCTCCGTGCTCGGCCCGGCCTCCATCACCAGCATCTGGACCGGCTTCGGCGGCGCCTGCGAGACGGGCGGCAAGGGCGACCCGGTCGTGCTCTACGACCAACTGGCCAACCGCTGGGTGATCAGCCAGTTCGCCACCGCGACCGGCGGCAACCCGATCACCGACGAGTGCCTCGCGGTCTCTACGACTAACGACGCCACCGGCAGCTATAACCGCTACGGCTTCCACCTCGGCAGCAACTTCTTTGATTATCCCAAGCTGAGCGTCTGGCCTGACGCCTACTACATGGGCGATAACGTCTTCGCCCCCCCCGCAGGCGCTTACCTGGGCCCGCAGCCGTTCGCCTTCGACCGCACGCGCATGCTCTCCGGGCTGTCGGCCACCTTCGTGTCTACCGCCGGCCCGCTCGGCACGGGGGTCAACTTCATGCTACCGGGCGACCTCGACGGCAGCATCCTGCCGCCGGCCGGCGCCCCGAACCCCTTCCTGGCCGCGGGCGCGATCACCCCCTGGCCGCTCTATAAGTTCCATGTCGACTTCATTACCCCGGCCAACAGCACCTTCACCACCGCCAACAGCGTGACCCCGGCCGCCTTTACCCAGCTCTGCTCGGGCACCCGCAACTGCGTGCCCGAGGTGGGCGGGGAGGGCCTGGACGGGCTGGGCGACCGCGGCATGTTCCGCTCGGCCTACCGCCGCTTCGCCGACGGGCACGAGGCGCTGGTCGGCAACATGAGCGTCAGCTCGGGCGGCGTGGCCGGGGTGCGCTGGTGGGAGATCAACAATATCACCTCGGGCACTCCGGGCTTCGTGCAGCAGAGTACCCTCCAGCCTGACACCGACTGGCGCTGGATGGGCTCGACCGCCATGGACACGCTCGGCGATATGGCCCTGGGTTATAGTGCCTCCAGCGCCACGATCAATCCGCA
>DATGEF010000685.1:0-5555 GCA_035310405.1 Chloroflexia bacterium
GCCGCGCCGCTCGTGCGTAGCCGCCCCGATCGTCCCTTTGGGGCCGCGGGTTCGCGCCCCAGCGGATTCTTCGCTGCGCTCAGAATGACAAATCTTATACTTTCTGCTAATAAAATATATCGCCTTGGCATTAATTGGACTCCCTGGGCCAGCATCGCCCCGCTAGCCACTGCCCAAAAGTGCAAAATAGTGCAGAATCCTCTCTGGTAAGTATACAGCATTTTAACCTTTAAATAGAACTACCCTACCAATCTGGCGTCTACCCGCGACCCGCGACCGCACGCGGCCGGCAGTAGGCACTGAAAAGGCGGCCCAGCCGACACACAGAGACGCAGCTAGCCATAGCTGCGTCTCTGTGTGGACAGGAGATCGCTCTCTACTCCCCCGCCATCTTCCCTATGCAGAAGATACAGCCCAGCTGATCGGTGATCGGCCGGTCTGTTAGCGCCCGGGCCGGAGCCGCAAGGTGCCCCCGACCAGGATCGCGGCTCCCGCCGTGGCGGCCAGTACCAGCAGCAGCAAGGGCAGGGTGCCGGTACCGGTCGTCGGCAGCGTGCTGGCCGTGATCCCCATCGTGCCCATGGCATCGCTCACACTCTTCTGGATCTCTTTGGCCGAGTTGTTCGCCTTGGTCCAATCGCCGGCCTGCAGGGCGTCATGGACTTCGGTCTGCGCGGCGGTGAGCTCGGCCGTCTCGTTGGGCGCTTTCGCGGTCAGGTCGGTTTCGTGGGCGGCGAACGCGGTGTGGAAGGCGTCATAGGCGGCCTGCGCGCCCTGCGGGTCCTTATTGCCTGTTTCGCGGACCAGGTCGGCAGCACCTGTCTGGAGGGTCGCCATGACGGTCGTCATCGCGGCCGCCGGCTGGCTGCTCGCCCCGCTGCTGGTGGCGGCCTGGAGCGTACTGACCAATGTGGCTGCCGCGGTGTGGGCCTTTGTGAAATCGCCCGCCGTCAGAGCGCTATCCACGGCCGTCTGCTGATCGTCGAGCTGCGTGCGCAGATCGGCCGATTTCGCGCCGATCGTCCCGGCCGCGCCGGTAAAGGCCGCCTGATACTGCACCAGGGCGTTGTGGGACGCGTCGACTTCCTGCTTCTGGATCTGGGCGTCCATCTGGCCGGCCAGGTCCAGTAATTGTGCCAGGGCCTGGTCGGCGGTCAGGGCGCCGCTCGTGGCACTGGCCAACGGCAGGGTGCCGCACGAAATATAGGAGGCGATCTCGGTCGCCGACTTATGCACATTGATCGCATAGTGCTCGGCCAGCAGCGTGGCCAGCGCCACCTTGACGATCGTGGTGGACTTGCCGCCCGTCACGTCGTTCAGCGGATACGCGGGGGTCGGGTCCAGGGTGGTGCAGGTGCCCTTGTGGATATGGGCCGGCTGCACCGCGCCGTCCGGGGCGTTCATCATCAGCAATTCGACCTTGGTCGTGCCGTCGCCCTGGTCGGTGAGTTGGGCGGACCCATCTTCCCCCGAGCCGTTTTCGTCGATCAGCGTGATGCGCACGACCTTCCCGGCGGCGCGCACCTGGGCCGCCGGTCCAAACGCCAGCGCCACGAGCGCGACCAAGAGGACGATGATCAGTTGCTTCATACTGTACATACTCCTCCCCAATACTATGCTGGAATCCCCTGGGCTCCTCCGCCTCCCGCGCCCGCCTCAATCATCCTCGCCGGGCCGGCCGACAAATGGGGTTGGAACGACGATCGTCGACGGGAAATTAGGACCTTGAAAATCGGCGGCGGTGCTCGTGTTGATCTCCCGGATGGCGTCGTCGACCGAGATATGCCCGTAGAACGCTTGCGCGATCGCCGCATTGACCCGCAATTCGATATCCGGCCAGGTGCTGATCTGCGGCGTCGAGCGCAGGTAGGGCCCCATATCGAGGAAGGCCTGGCTATGGGCCGGCAATTTGCTGGGGTCGAGGTACGCCGGCGAGTGGGCGACCGCTTGGAGCGAAGGGACGCTGCGCCCGGTCTGGGCGGTGATCGTCTGGCCCTCCGGGCCGTTGGCATACTCGACGAACTTCCAGGCCAGGTCCTTATTCTTCGACGCGGCCGCGATGCAGTAGCCGTCGGTGTGCAGGATGCTGACCAGTTGCTTCCCCGCCGGCAGCGGCGCAACATCCCAGGTAAAGCCGCTGGCGGTGCGCAGGGCCGGCACCACGCGGCGGCTCAATAGCCACATACCCAGCGTATTGAACAGGAAACGGGTCTCGTCCTGCTCGGAGGCGGCCTCCGCCTCGCTGGCGATGACATGATACTTGGTCTGCAGGTCGACGAACCACTGGAAGGCTTCTTTGGCCGGCGGCGAGTCGAGCGTGAAGCGCGTCGGATGGTCAGGGTTGTCGACAATGTCCCCGCCGTTCTCCCAGACAAAGGGGGCCAGGCGGATCAGTTGCGGGTCGATGCCGGCGCCATAGATCTGGTTGTCGGGCGTGCTCAGCTTGGTGATGGCGATGGCGTCCTGCAGGAAGTCGTTCCAGGTCCAGCCCGGCTGGGGATAGGGCACATGGGCGCGGTCGAACAGGTCCTTGTTATAATAGACCTCCAGGCTCGACATGTTCAACGGGATGCACTGCAAGACGCCGTTGACGGTGAACGGTTGCAGCGGCTTGGTGAAGAAATCGGTGGCGTGGATGACGGTGCTCTGGGCCAGGTGCGGCCCCGCCGGGTCGATCACGCCGGAGTTTTGCAGCGACCCAAAGCGCCGGTAGTCGACGATCCAGACGTCGGGGGGGGCACCCGCGGCGAGCATCGTCGAGAGCTTGAGCAGGTGATCGGGTTGGGAGGGGACCGCGATGGTGTTGACTTTCACCCCGGGGTTCGCCGTCTCAAAGCCCTGGGCGACGTTGAAAAAGGCCTTCGACTCGGCCGGCTCGCCAAAAACCAGGAAGCTGAGCGCCCCGCTCAACGCCGCGGGGGGGCTGGTTGCCGTCGCGGGCAGGGGGGTCTGAGCGGCGCCGCTGGCCGGGGGGGCCGTGGCGCCCGTGGTGGATCCGGCGGCGGTCGGGGCTATCTGCGGAGCGGCGGGGACAACCGTCGCCGTCGGCGCGGCATCCGGCCCGCAGCCGGCGAGCAGGAGCGCCGCAATGGCGCAGAGTCCCAACAGCCGGTAGACGGCAGATGTAGGGGTAGTCAACACGGGAGATCTCCTCATGGTAGTCTGGAACAGGCTCAGCGATCGGTGATTGGTAGTTTAGAATAGGCCAATTGATCGGTGAACAGCGGAGAATAAAGACGGACAGTTAATCCATTATAGCCACAGCATTCTATACTGTCAAGCTATCCTATCCAATCGGATACCCTATTTTGCCAGGATCTGTGTTATAATGGGAGTGTTAATATTCTATATCAACAGTAAATAGTTCTGTCTACGTCCTCCTCAAAGAATGATATAGAGTAAATATTCTTTTATCAGAAAAATATTCTTCGATTGATCTACGCTCTAAGGCTGGCCATCACCTCTGGTACTCAAATGGTACTCAAATGGTACTCAAATAAGGAGGACTCTGCAGTGAAATGGGTAACCCGTTCCCGGGTGCGGCTCGATCGCACGGCCTGTGCCTGGCTGATCCTGCGGCATATCGATCCCCAGGCGGAGATCGCCTATGTGGAAGCCGGCGCCGTGGCCGACGCGATCGCGGCGGGGGCCTTGCCGTTCCATAACACGACGGGCGAGGGCGCCGAGTCGGATGAAAGGACCAGTTTTGACCTCTTGCTGACCGAGTACAAGCTGGACCAAAAAAACCCGGCTCTGGTGCTCTTGCGCGAGATCATCCACGGCGCCGAAATGAAGGACCCGGGGGCCATGTCCGAATCGGAAGGGCTGCGGGCCATTGCCAAAGGCACCAACGCCCTGGTGCAGAGCGACGAGGAGATGGTGGCGCGCATGCTGCCGGTCTTCGACGCGCTCTATGCCTATTGCGCCCGCCGCCTGGCCGGCCGGCGGGGCTGGGCCAACCAGGACCCGGCGACCGAGCCGGCCCGCAAGGCCCGCGCCGCCCGGCGGGTAGACTGAGCGATGGCCGGCCCAGACGAGACGGCCCGGCCGCTGGCGGGCGAGGACGCGCCGGCGACCGCCTGGTTCGCCGAAGAATATATCCAGGCGTGTGTCCTGGACTACTTGCAGAGCATGGAAGGATTCACGATCCTCAGCCCGGGCCAGGCGCTGGCCCCGGAACAAGGGATCGAGATCGTGGCCGAGCGGCCGGCTGGCGATCGCCGCGTCCAGCGGCTGGTGACGGTGCGGGGGTGGCCGAGTACCCACCATACACGGGGCGAGCGGGCCGGGCAGCCCCGCAGCACGCGCCCGGAGGTGACGGCGCGCGGCTGGATGGCCAGCCTCGTGCTCGACCTGGCTTTGGGCCGCGGCGCAGACCCCGACGTCGAGCTGAGCCTGGCCCTGCCGGCCATGGCCAGCTATATTCGCTACCTGCAACGCCTGCGCTGGTTTCTGGCGGCGGCGCGGATCTCCGTCTACCTGGTCTCGCAGGAGGGCCGGGTTACGGTGACCGCGCCGGGGGCGCCCCCGGCCAGCGTCTTCGCCGCCCCGAGCGGGGTGCCCCTCCCGCCCGGCGGTGGCCGGCGCAAGCTGGGGCTGCCGGGCGCCTCCCGCCTACACCTGCCGCTGCTGCACGCGCTGATCACGGCCGGGGGCGCGGGCAGCCGCGTGGAGCTGATTGCCGCCGTGGCCCGCTGGTTCCCCGAGGTGCCCCAGCCGCCGCCGCTCGAATTCGGGCAACGCCTCTCGGTAGCGCAGCGCGAACTGCAGGTCGCCGCCCTGAGCGAGCTCGATGGACGCGGCATCTGGCGCATCACGGCGGCCGGCCGGGCGCTCTACGCCGCCGAATGGGACGAGTGGCGTCAGAAGCAGGACCGCTGAGCCGCGGCCCGGGGCTCAGGCGGGGGGCGCTGCCTCGACCGGGGTGAGCGGGCGCTTGCCGAGCAGCCAGGGCAGCCAGGCCAGCATGAGCGCCGCGGCGACGACCCCCGACCAGGCGCCGAAGGCGAAGGTGGCCGTGGGGCCGAAGTTGCTCCAAAGCCAGCCGCCCAGCACATTGGCCGGCAGGGCGACGAAGCCCGTCATCCCGTTGTACCAGCCCAGGGCTGTGCCGCGCTGCGCTTTCGGGATCACGTCGGTTACCATGGCCTTGCTCACGCCGTCCGTGGCGGCGGCATAGACCCCGTAGATCAGGAACAGGACGATGGCGTGCCAGCTCTGGTTGGCGAGCGCCCACCCGGCATAGACTCCGGCGAAGGCCAGGTAGCCCGTGATCAGCACGGGCGCGCGGCCCCAGCGGTCGCTGAGCGCGCCGAGGGGGGTGCCCAGCAAGGAGTAGACGAGGTTATAGCCGAAATAGACGAGCGGCACGGCCTCCAGCGTATGCTCCAGGCCTTCGGTGCGCAGGAAAATAAAGGCGTCCGACGAATTGCCCAGCGCGAACACGGTGGAAATCGCGGTGAACAACCAGAACCGCGCGCCGAGGGCGCCCATCTGCTGCCACTGGCTGCGCGCCGCGAGGGGCGGGGCGGCCGGGGCCGCGGGCGCCGCCACGG
>DATGEF010000686.1:0-10271 GCA_035310405.1 Chloroflexia bacterium
GCCCGCCTCCCGCATCAGCGCGAGGCTTTCCAGATAGAGATCGACGGCCCGCGCGTAGCGGCCCTGGAAGTGTTCGATCTGGCCCAGATTATAGAGCGAGTAGGCGACCCCACTCTGGTCGCCCAGCGCGCGGCGCAAGGCCAGGCTCTCCTGCTGAAAAGCCGCCGCCTGGACATAGTCGTCCAGGTAGCGGGCGATGCGGCCCAGGTTGTTGAGGACCGTCGACTGGGTTTGCTGGTCGCCTAGCGCGCGGGCCAGGGCGAGGCCCTCTTCCAGCAGCGGGCGCGCCTGCTGGTATTGGCCCTGCTCCATGGCGACGATGCCCAGGTTGTTGAGGGAGCCGGCCACATCTTGCAGGTTGCCCAGGGTGCGCCGCAGGGCCAGGTTCGCCGTATGGTAGCGCTCGGCGGCGGCGTAATCGCCCTGGCCCCAGGCGAGGTTGCCGGCGCCGTTGAGCGCCCGCGTGCGCACCGCGCCCGGCACGTCCGGGCCGAGGGCGAGCGCGGCTTCGAGCCAGCGCCGGCCCTCGCTCAAGTGGCCCCGGCGGTCCCAGAAGCGCCAAAGGGCGCCACTGAGCCGCAGCGCGACCTCGGCTCGGCCCTGGGCCAGGGCCCGGCGGAGCACGGCCCGCAGGTTCTCGTGCTCCGCGTCGAGGCGGGCCCCCCAGCGGGCCTGCTGCGGGCCCCGCAGCTCCGGCTCGGCCGCTTCGGCCAGCGCGAGGTAATAGGCGGTGTGCCGCTCCTGGAGCACGGCCGTCTCATCCCGAAAGTCCAATTGCTCCAGCCCATATTCTCGGATCGTGCCGAGCATGACGTAGCGGGGGACCTCGTCCGCCCCTATTTGCCGCCGCAGCAGACTCTTGCCGGCGAGCGACTCCAGACGGGCCTCGATTTTGGATTTTGGATTTTGGACCGCCGGATTTTGGATTTTGGATTTTGGATTTTGGATTGGGGCCGGCGGTCCCGGGGAGTCGGGTCCCGGCCCACCGTTCTCGTCGTCCCTGCCTACCGCGTCGTCCTCCGTCCCCGCTTCGATTTTGGATTTTGGATTTTGGATTTTGGGTTGTGTACGGTCGCCCGCCCCCGCATCCCTACCTACTGCGTCGTCCTCCGTTCCTAACCCCCAACCCCCAACCCCCAACCCCTCGTCGCTGCCTACTACCGACTGCCGACTGCCGACTGATTCGTCACTGACGACTGACGACTGACGACTGACGACTGATTCGTCCCCGCCCACGGCGACCGCAGCCGCCACAGTGCAGCCCCCCGCAAAGACGGCCAGGCGCGCGAAGAGGGCCTGCTCCTCGGGGTCCAGGAGGGCGTAACTCCAGCCAATGGCGGCGCGCAACGTTTGCTGGCGGGCCGGCAGGTGGGGCGCGCCGCTGGCGAGGAAGGAGAGCGACGGTGTCTCGCCCTGGCCTTCCAGGCGGGCCAGCATCGCGGCCGGGGAGAGCTGCTTGCTCCGCGCGGCCGCCAGCTCGATCGCCAGCGGCAGGCCGTCCAACCGGGCGCAGATGGCCGCCACGACCGGGGCGGTCTCCGCGGTCAACGCGAAAGCCGGCTGGGCCTCCTGCGCGCGCGCGGTGAACAGCGCGATCGCGTCGTTGCGGGCCAGGTCGGCCAACGGCGGCAGATGGCGGAGGTCAGGAACCACGAAGGGGCGCACGGGGATCTCGTGCGCCCCGCCGAGGGGCAAGATCTCCCGGCTGGTGACCAGCACCTTCAGCTGGGGCGCGTCCGCCAGGAGCGCATCCACCAGGGGCGCCGCGCCGGCCACTTGCTCGAAGTTGTCCAACACCAACAGCAGCGATCGGGGCCGCAGATAGGCCTGGAGGCTCTCGACCGGCCCCTGGCCCGCCCCCTCTTTCAGCCCCAGGGTGCTGGCGATCGCCGCCGCGACCAGGCTCGGGTCGGGAACGGGCCCGAGGGCCACGAAATACACCCCGTCGGCGAAATCGCCCAAGAGGGCGGCCGCCACCTGGACGGCGAGCCGGGTCTTGCCCGTGCCGGCCGGCCCCGTCAGCAGCAGCGCCCGCCCCGCGCGGCCCCGCAAGAAGCGCACGGCCGCCGCTTCCTCCCCGTCCCGGCCGACGAGCAGATGGAGTTGCGGCGAGAGATTGTTGGGCTGCTGGCCGGGCGTGCGCAAGGGCGGGAACGTGTCCGGCCGGCCGGCCGCCCCGGCCTGGAAGATCCGCTCGCGCCGGGTGAGGTCTTTGAGCCACCCTTCGCCCAGATCGCGCAGCTGCACCTCGCCGGGGAGCGCGGCCCGCACCGCGGCGGCGGCACTCGCCGATAGCAGGATCTGGCCGCCGTGGGCCGCGGCGATCAAGCTGGCGGCCTGGGTCACCGCGGGGCCATGCGGGGGGGCGGGGGGACCATACACGATCCCGGTATGCAGGGCGAGGCCGGTCGGGAGCGGCCCCTGCACGGCCAGCGCGGCGGTGAGCGCGGCCGCGGCCGTGGGGAAAAGGCCGCCCCCCAGCAGCCCGGCGACCGGAAAGGGCCGGCCGCCCTGCGCCAGGACCGCCTGGTCGAAGAGCTCCTTGGTCTCGGCGAGATCCCGCGGCAGGGTGGCGGGATCGGCCTCTTCCAGGCGCACGAGCTCCGGGACCGCCGCGAGCAGCACGGTGGCGTGTGCGGTTGGTCGATCGGCCACCTGGCGTCTCCTTTGGCCCTCGACTCCAGCTTGTCGCCGGGATCTTTGGGGCCCTCGTCACTGCCTACGGCCTACGGCCTACGGCCTACGGCCTACTCACGGTAACGACCAAATCGTAAAGTCCTGGTAATGGGCGACGGCATTGGGGACACTGTCGCCCTGATAAAACCCGGAGCCGATCATCACGTCGCCGGACGCCAGCTTGCCGCCCACATCCAGGGTGGCCACATAGTCGCCATTGACGAAGAACCAGCCGGTGGGGCCACTCACCACCAGCAAGAGCGTGTTCGACCCGGTTGCGCCGGTATCGAGCTGCGGCACGGTGCCCTCGGCGATGACGTCGAAGGTGGTGGCCGGCGGGGGGGTCGCGCTGGGGGTGTCGACGTCGACCGGCGGGCTGGTCGGCGACTCGGTCGCGAAAGCCAGATTGGTTTCCACCAGCTCCAGGGTCCACTTGGTCGCCGAGGTGACGATCAGGCGGTACTGCTGGTCGCTGCCGGTGGATCGGAACAGGAAGCCGTAATCCCAGTCGCCGGTCTGCAGATCGTACGGGTTCAGGAAGCGGGCCGAGACGATCAAGCTGCGCAGATCGACGCCGGCGGCATCAGTGGCGACGAGATCGCCGGTGCCGTAAGGCAGCGCGCCCGCGGCCGGCGTGGCGACCAGGGTGGCCCTCCCGGCCAGCGCCGTCGTCGTCGCCCGGGCCGCGGTGGCCGTCACCGCCTGCTGGCCGGCCAGAAAGGCCGCCTGGACCTGGGCATTCTCCGTGGCGTGGGCCACCGCCGTGCCGGTAACGATCGCCATCCGCACGGCCGTCGCCGTGGTGAGCGCCGCGGCGCGGCGCTGCTCGGCCGTCGCCGCGGCGGCCACCGCCGCGAGGCGCTGTCCGGCCGTCGCCGTGCGGTCGACGACGATGTCCGGTGCCCGGGGGGGAGCGGCGGGCTGATTCCGCATGGTCAGGACCAGCGCCAGGCCGCAAGTCAGGACCAGCGCCAGGCCGAAAGCTATGATCCCGGACACGACGAAAGCCGGCGCCCAGCGCCAGGTGCGCCGCGGCGGGGGCGCCGGCGGGGGCATAGCCGGCGGGCCCCACCGGGGGCCGGGCGGGGGCCCGGGGGCCGGCCCACGTCCGGGGGGCGGGAGGACAGTCCAGCCGGACGGGGTCGCCGGCGGGGGCGGGACGGGCGGGGCGGCCGGCGCCGGCGGGGCGGGCGCACTAGCCGGCGGGAGCGGGGCAGGGCTCGCGGCGACCATGGCTGGATTGGCCGGCGCGGCCAGCCCTCCGTCCCAGAGGGGGGGCGCGGCCGGCCCTCCGTCCCAGAGGGGGCTAGGGAGGCCGTCCTGCGCCAGGGCCGCCGTCACGTGATAGACCAGGGAGTCCTCATCGGTTTGGGGATTCGCCCGCCAGTGGTCCAGAATATGGTAGGTCAGGGCCCCATGCGCGAACCGCGCCTGCTCCCGGGCCGCGACCGAATCCGCACAGGCCACCAGCACCTGGTGCTGCGCCACCCGGGCAAAGCTGGCCTGGGCGGCCCGAGCGAATGCACAATCAGGATTCCCGCCGGCCCCCGGGTCGCCCGATGCGGGCGGGGGCCCGGCCGGGCAGCAGTCGAGCAAGGCCAGGGCCGACCCGCTATCGCCCAGGTAGCGGCGCGCCAGGTCGTCCAGGGAAAGCGCGGTCAGATAGAGGGACTCGGGGTCGGCATCGGCTGGGAGCAGATAGGCGGCCTGGGCGTTATACGGATCGATCTCGCCATGGCCCGCGAAATAGAAGATCAACCGCCCATCGCGGCCAATGGCCCGGACCGCCGTCTGCAAGGCGGCCAGGATGGCGGCGTGGGTCGCGGCCGGGCCCAGCAGGCTGACGACGGCATCGCCCCGGTCCTGGAGCAGGGCGGCCAGCGCCGCGGCATCCGCCTCCGCAAACTGGAGCAGGCTCCGGCCGGCCCGCGTGGCCACGTCGGCCGCCAGGCCCGGGGGGAAAGTGCTGTAGTTGAGGCCAACCACCACTGCGGCGCGCGTGGGCATCGCGGGTCCTCCCGATCGTGCGGATCAGCTACGTTGTAAGGCTGCCGCGATCTTGGGCAGGGAGACATCGTAGCGGTACGGGATGTTCATATGGCCGTCGTCGAATTCTTCGTGCTCGTAAGCGATCCCCCGCTCCTGCAGCAGCTGGACCAGGCGGCGGGCGCCATAATGGAGGTTGTATTCATCCCGCGTGCCGCAGTCGAGGAAGAGGAGGCGCAAGCCGCGCAGCGCCTCGGCATAGCGATCCAGCATCTGGATGGGGTCCCAGGCGAGCCAGCGCGCCCAGACCGCGTCGCGCAGGACGCAGGTGTAGAGATCAAACGGCAGATCGAAGCCGAGCGGGGCGGCCGGGTTGGGCGAATAACAGGCCGCCATGGCGATCACCTCCATGACCGCGATATCCGATCCTTCTTTCCGGGCTTTGGCCTCGAAAGCCTGGATCCACGCCGGGAGGCCGCCCGCTTTCTGGATCGCGTTGGCCGCTGCCGGGAAATCGGGGCGGTAGCAGAGGTCGAAAAACAGGTCGCCACTGTGGCAGGCGACCGCGCTGAACAGGTCCGGGTGGCGCATGCCCATCATCAGGGCGCCATAGCCCCCGCTCGATTTGCCGAAGACCCCCCGCGCCGGCGCGCCGGCCAGGGTGCGGTAGTGGTGGTCGACGTAGGGAATGATCTCCTCGACGAGATAACTCTCGTAGGGTCCGGTGGCCGTCGAGTTGAGATACTGGCTGCCCCCATAGCGGGTAAAGCAGTCGGGCAGCACCACGATGACCGGGGGCAGGCCGGCGGCATAGAGCCGATCGAGCCGCTCCTGCAGGTTCGGCTGCCAGGCCGAGTCGTTGAGCAGCATCGTGCCCCGCCCGGTAAAGCCGGTCAGGGCATAGATCGTGGGGTAGCGGCGATCGGGCGCCGCGTCGTAGCCAGGAGGCAGGATCACCGGCAAGCGCCGGGTGACCGGGTCGCCGAGGGGATTCCCCGCCAAGACCTGGCTGGTCAGCGAATCCCAGACCACGCGCGTCGTCTGCCCCGTCGCGTCCATCGCCATCCCTCCTTATAGAAGTTTGCCCTCGCTCTATGCACAGCTGTGGCCAAGTCAGGATCGTGTCACTCTGAGCGGAGCGAAGAGTCCGTCTCCACCGGTCCAAGACGGATTCTTCACTGCGTTCAGAATGACAAGTTCCGCACCCCCAGATGGCCGCACTGACTTGGCCACAGCCGTGTCGCTCTATGACCCGATGTGGCGGGCTCACCCTGATTATACGACACCTGCGCGCGCTGGTCTAGCCGAGGGTCGCCGCGGATGCGGCGACCCTAAGCCCTGGTGGGGCGCGTATCTATGGGGTCCGCAGGGGCGCCCCGGCCGGGTTCCCTGGCGATATGGATTACCACGCCCCACCACGGGCGAGGCATGCCTCGCCCCTACAGCGGTAGACCGCGCCCTCCGGGGCAGGGCAACCGCATGTATGCGCGACATGCCCGGCTGGCGAGCTTATTTAGGGCGATGTAGCACGCGGGCGGGGGTCGAGGGGCGGGCGCGGCGGTCACGGGGCATCCGCGGCGCCCGCCCAGAGGCGGCGCATCTCGGCCGAGGTTGCCAGCAGGGCGGGGAGGGGGCCGCGGGCCGTCACGCGCCCATCCTCCAGCACCAGGATCGTGGTGGCGCGGCGCAGGGCGGCCCGGCGGTGCGAGACCACCAGGCAGGTGGCGCCGGGGCCGGTCGGGGTCTGCGCCTGGGCCCACAGCCGCTCCCAGAGCAGGCGCTCCGTCTCCACGTCGAGGGCGCTCGACAGGTCATCAAACACCAGCAACTCCGGCGTGCGCACGAACATGCGCGCCGCGGCGGCGCGCTGCACCTGCCCGCCCGACAGCCGTACACCGCGCGGGCCGACGACAGTCTCCAGGCCGTGCGCCAACGTGGCGAGGTCGGCGTCCAGCACGCCCTGCTGGATCGCCGCGGCCAGGGCCGCCGCGTCGTCCGGCAGGCCCAGCAGGATATTGTCGCGCAGGGTGGTGCTGAACAGGCGCGGCACCTGCGGGGTGTAGGCGGCGCGCGGCGGCACGAAGAAGGTGGCGGGATCGGCGACGAGGTCGCCGTTCCAGCGGATCATGCCCGCCTCGGGCGGCAGCTGCCCGAGCAGCGCGCGCAGCAGCGTCGTCTTGCCGGCGCCGACCTGCCCGGTGATCACCGTCACCGTGCCCCGGCGGATCTCCAGATCCACGTCCACGATGCCCCGGCCGGTGCCGGGGTGCCGGTAGGTCAGCCCCTGCACCTGCAGGATCGCCAGGCGGTCTGCCGCGGTTCGGGGGAGCACGGGCGGGAGCGGCGCGGGGCGGCCCTGCGTATACACCGGGTGCGGTGCGAGCAGCGCGCGGGGCGGCTCGTCGGGGAGCAGCTCGACCAGCCGCTCAATGGATATTTCCTGCGCCCGGTAGTCGCCCGCGAAGTCGCCCAGGTGGGAGGGCAGGTCGGTGGTGAACAGCAAATAGTACGTGAACAGCGCGAAATCGCCCACCGTGAAGGTGCCCGCGCTCATGGCCTGGCCCACCAGCAAGAGCATCACGCCCAGGCCGAAAGTGATCGCGTTGCCCTGGATCGCGTGCAGCCCGGCGACCAGGAAGCCTTTGCGCACCTCGGCCCGGCGTCGCGCGTCGTTCAGGCGCTGGAAGCGGGCCACCACCGCGGGGGCGGCGCAGGCGACTTTCACCGCCTGCACCGCGCCGAACACTTCGCCCAGGAAGCCCGTCACGGCGTCGCCGGCCAGGCCGCTAGCCCGCAGATAGCGGCGCATTTGGTCGGAGACCAGGCGGCCCGGCACGTAGGCGCCGATCAAGGGCAGGAAGATGATCAAGGTGATCGGCAGGTTGATGCTGGCCATGATGGCGACGCCGATCCCAAAGGAGACGAGGTTGCCGGCCACCTCGGGCAGCCAGGTCGGGAAGTCGCTCACCTCGTCCACATCGCTGCGGTAGCGGTTGACCGCGGCGCCCGACGAGACCGGCGGCGCCAGCGCGCCAGGGCGGCGCAACAGCCCCGCCAGCAGGTTACGGCGCAGCCAGGCGCCGCCGGTGTAGCGGAAGGTCCAGCCGGCCCAGGTCTCGGCGAAGGTCGCCCCCAGGCGCGCGACGCCCACCGAGACATAGAGCGCGATCAGCCCCCAGACGCCGAGGCGGGCCGGCGCCGCGCCGGTGATCGTGTCGAATACCGCCTTTTCGATCAGGCCGGGCAGCACCCGCGCGCCCAGGTAGAAGATCTGGCAGACCGCGTGGATAGCGAACACCCCCGGCGCATAGCGCATCAGGTGCCCGTTAAACGGCCAGGTCGGGATGCGCCGGGCGGGCGCGGGACGGTCATTTCGGGTCGTGTTCATGCCAGGACCTCCTCCAGTCCCGTTTGCAGCAGGCGGTAGAAGCGGGAGGTGGGGTCGGCGGCCAGGCGGGCACGCGGCCCATATTCGACCACGCACCCGCCTTCCAGGATCAGGATGTCGTCGGCGCGGCGCACGGTGCGCAGGTGGTGGGCGATAATCAGGCCGGTGCGCCCGGCCAGCAGGCGGTCCACGGCCCCTTCCAGCCGCCGCTCGGTGGCGGGATCCAGCCGCGAGGCCGCCTCGTCCAGGATCACCAGGCCGGGGTTGCGCAGGAACACGCGGGTAAAGGCCAGCAGCTGCGCCTCGCCCGCCGACATGCCGCCACCACCCGGCGCCAGCACGGTCTCCAGGCCCGCCGGCATGGCGGCCACCCACTCGGCCAGGCCCAGGGCATCCAGCGCGCCGCGGATCGCGGCGTCGCCGACCGCCGCGTCGAAGAAGGCGATGTTGTCGCGCACGCTGGCCCCGAACAGCTGCACATCCTGCGTGACGAGGCCCACCCGCCCGTGCAGATCGGCGAAGGCCAGGTCGCGGATGTCCATGCCGCCCAGGCGGATCTGGCCGCTGGTCGGGTCATACAGGCGGAAGAGCAGGCGCGTCAGGGTGGTTTTGCCGCTGCCGGTGCGCCCCAGCACGCCCAGCACGCGGCCCGGCGGCAGATCGACGCAGACCTCGCGCAGCACCAGGGCGGCATCCTCGGACGCTGGGGTGGGATGCGCGGGGGCGGCGGGGCCGTCGTCGTAGCCGAAAGATACGCCGGCGAAGGTCACACCTAGCGCCCCGGCGGGCAACCGGCCCCGCGGCGCCTCGACTACCTGGGGCCGCTGGCCCAGCAAGGCGCGCACCCGCGCAATGCCCGCTGCCGCCTGTTGCAGGTCCTGAGCCTGGTCACGGATACTTTCCAGCGGCGCCGCCAGCATGCCGATGTAATAGACGATCAAGAAGGCCGTGCCGATGGTCACGGCGCCCTGCGTGTAGAGATAGGCGCCGAGCGCCAGCCCCAGCCCGTAGCCGGTGATGTACAGGAAGTTGCTGATCACGAAGCCCAGGCTGTTGGCCAGCCAGGCCGCGCGCGAGCGTTCCAGCACGGTGCGCAGGTGTCCATACAGGCCGTAGAGCGTATAGGCGGTGGCGCCGCTGCCGCGGATGTCCTCCGTGCCCGCGATGCGCTCCTCCAGGAAGCCGTATTGCGCGGCCGTGGCCTGGCGCGCGGCGGCCCAGCGCCGTTGGCCGAAGCGCTGGATGGCGCCCAGCCCGCCCAGGATGATCCCGCTATAGACCGCCAGGCCCAATCCGCCCCGCCAATCCTCGCGCCACAGCAAGACCAGAACCGCCGCGATCAGCATCCCGTTGCCCAGCAGGCGCACCACGAACTGGGTAAAGAAATTCGCCAGCTTGGTCACGTCGCCGTCGATCCGTTCGATCAGCTCGCCGGGCGTGTGGCTTTTGTGGAAGGGCAGGTCGAGGGCCAGGCAGTGGCGGGCCAGGTCGGCGCGCAGGGCATTGGTCGCCGTCCAACTGATCTGCAGGCTCAGGTAGGATGTAGCGAGGCTGAGGGCCTGCTGGGCGAGGCCGACGGCGAGGAAGAGGACCGCCGCCGCCTGCAGCGTGGCGGGCGCGCCGTGGGTCTGGGCGGTGTCGATAAAGCGGCGGATGATCTGCGGATTCAGCAGTTGCAGGCCGAGGCTGCCCAGCAAGGTCGCCGTCAGCAGCGCGACCAGGCCCCATTGGGGCCGCAAATAGGTGCCGAGCAGGCTCCGGTACGCACGGAGAGAGACGGGCATCGTCGCTCCTTCACAGAGGTACTCGCGCGGGCGGGGCGCCGGCGACCGCGGCCGGATGGGTAGATCCGGCCGGCCGCGCGCGGCCGCGCCAGAGCGCGAGTCAGGCAAGCTCGTGAGGGGCGACGGGGCGGAGATCAGCCGACGACGGCTATCGCAGCGGCGCACCGATCACGAGCGACTCGATCATCAGGGCGGCTAACGATACCTTTCTCATGGCCATGGTCTCCTTATGTGCGGATGTACCGATGTAGCGAAGGGTGATGGCGGCGGCAGCAGTGCCCGCCATGGCCTAGTATAACGCAGTCCCCCGGCGCGGGCTATCCGTCGCAGGACCGATTTCCGGCTACGCCGCGGCCGTGGGGTGCGCGGCATTGTTTGGCAGTCGTAGGGGCACGGCGTGCCGTGCCGCGCTCCCCACCGCGGCACGGCACGCCGTG
>DATGEF010000687.1:0-6612 GCA_035310405.1 Chloroflexia bacterium
CGGTGCTGTTCGTTCTCTGGTATGATTGGAGGGTCACTTCCTTGGCGCTTTTGCCTATCGCGGTGCCACGACCCGCTCGGCCAGTGTCCTGTTTCAGGAAGTCCGGCAAATTGGCGAGATAAACAGTATCAAAGACACTAAAAAATATGTCATTCTGAGCGCAGCGAAGAATCCGGGGGGCCGTGTACTGACGCCCCAACGGCGCGCCCTGAGTGGACGCGCCGGATCGCTGGGACCAAATGCTGAGGATGGAAAGGCCAGGGCGCCCACTGGCGACAACAGTGTACACAGCCCCCCGGATTCTTCGCTGCGCTCAGAATGACAGAATTTAATTTATCTGCTACTATAATACACTGTTCTTAAGATCAGGAGTTACGCAGTGGGGCAAGTATGTAGTGGGGCGGCGGGGGGCGCTAAAGCGCCGACTACCAACCGGCGCGTACCACCGCCGGGATCCGTTCGTAGTAGGCACTTTAGTGCCCGTCTTGCGCCCCCCACCGACCGCCAGCGTAAGTCTTGTTAAATATGAGGGGGTAGCATGGCTATGAGAGCGTGGACCTGGCGCGCGGTGGGGGCGCGGCGGCTGGCCCGGCATGCCCTGCTGGCGCCGGCCCCGGCGGCCCGGCTGGTCGAGGTCGCCGGGGCGGTCTGCGGCATCCATGCGCAGGTCATGCCGGCCGCGGAGGTGTCGCTGGGGATGCGGGTCGCGGGCGTGACGCGGCAGGATATCCGGGCGGCGCTGTGGGAGACGCGGCGTCTGGTCAAGACCTACGGGCTCCGCGGCACGCTGCATCTCTTCCCCGCGGCCGAGCTGCCGCTCTGGATGGCGGCCCTGCGCGCCGGCCCCGGGCCGGACCCGCGCCGACTGGCGGCCCGGGGCCTGGACCGAGCGCAGCTCGCGCAACTCGTCGCGGCGATCGGCGACGCGCTGGACGGGCAGCGCCTGACGCTCGCGCAGCTGGGCGCGGCCGTGGTGCAGCGCGCCGGCGCCTGGGCCGGGGAGGAGATCATCCCGGCCTGGAGTGGCCAGTGGCCGCGCTGGCGGCTGGCGCTGGGGGATGCGGCCCTGGCCGGCCGGCTCTGCTTCGGCCCCAATGTGGGGAGCGCGGTGACGTTCGTGCGCCCGGATCAATGGGCCGGGCCCTGGCAAGACCTCGATCCCGACACGGCCCTGGCCGAGGTCCTGCGTCGCTACCTGCACGCCTATGGCCCGGCCACAGCGCGGGATTTCGCCCAATGGCTCAACATCCCCCCCGCGCTCGCCCGTAGCGTGATGGCGACCCTCACGGCGGACCTGGTCGAGGTCGACGTGGAGGGCCACCGCGCCTTCCTGCTCGCCGCCGACGCCGCGGAGGGGGAGATCGCGGAGGCGGAGTCGGTGCGCCTCTTGCCACACTTCGACTGCTATTTGATCGGGTGTCACCCGCGGGCGCAGCTGGTGCCGGCCGCCTGGGCGGCGCGGGTGTTGCCTCACGGCCAGGCGGGCCCGGTGCCGGTGCTGCTGGTCGACGGGACGGTGGCCGGCGTTTGGACGCGGCAGGCGCAGGGCCGGCGGGTGGACTTGCGGGTGGAGTCTTTCACGCCCCTGCGCGCCCGGCAGCAGGACCTCCTCGCCGCGGAGGCCACCCGGGTGGGGGCGATCCTGGAAGCCCCGATCACGCTGACGGTCGGCCCGGTGACCGTCCGGCCGCATTTGTAGGGGGGTTGCGGACCTCTCCCCCGCCCCGGGGCGGGGCGGGAGCGGATCGATCGTGGCTGGCAAGAGGCGCAGAACACGAGTATGCCAGCATGGGTGGTGGCGGGGGTGGATGAGCCGTACTTCGGACTGTGGGAGAGGGCTCTGCCCTCGAAGCTCTGGACGCGCGGGTGGGCCCCGATCCCGCGCCAGGTCATGAGGCGAGTATTTCGAGGGCCGAGCCCTCTCCCACAGACGCTTCAGGCGCAGGCCATGGCCCAGCACCGACGCCCCGTTGTATACACGATCTATCCGCTCCTGAACCGGCGCGGGGTGGGGAGTCGCCATTTCGTTACAGTCTGTGTATGATGGGGGTAGAGCGGGTGGTTTGGCGTCGTAGCGTACAGCAGGGCTGGCGAGGAAGAGGCAGAGTATATGGCGGTAAGCTATCTGGATCGGTTTGCGCGACTGCGCATGAACCAAAACACAACCCACTGGACCGCCACCACGTGTTATCGGGCACCCCATAAGCCTTTTTTGCTGCTCGCCGTGATGGACCTGATTGCCGAGGGGGTTATCGCTTCGAACCTGATCGAGCTGACTCCTGATTTAGGCGAGTTATTTACCCTGTATTGGGCCCGCGTGATGCCGCCAGGCCAACGGGGCAATTTGTTTATGCCTTTTTTCCACCTGACGAGCGACCAGTTCTGGCACCTGGTCCCCCAACCGGGCCAGGAGGCTATGTTGACTGCCACCCGCCAAATTGCGTCGGCCAGCCAATTACGGGAGCTCGTGCTCGGCGCGCGGTTAGATGACGCGCTCTTTGCCTTGCTGGCTACGGCGGACTCGCGTAATGCGCTACGCATGGTACTCATCGAAACCTACTTCGCGCCGGAAGTACAGACCACCCTCCGCGAGCAGGGGACCATTAATGCCGAGGCTTTCAGCTATAGCCAGCTATTATTGGACCAGGCCCGGATAGTCCCGCACACCCCTATGATTCGCGAGGCAGCGCTTGCGCGCCCCGTGGTGCGGGATCAGGGATTCCGCCGGGCCATTGTCACCGCGTATACGCATCGGTGTGCCCTCTGCGGCATCCGCATGGTCACGCCGGAAGGGCATTCGGTCGTGGACGCGGCCCACATCGTGCCCTGGAGCGTGACTTACGACGATAACCCGCGGAACGGTCTGGCGCTTTGCCGGCTTTGCCACTGGACGTTTGACGAGGGCCTGGTCGGTGTTTCCGCGAATTATCTGGTGCTCGCCTCTCCCCAACTGGTGGCCAACCATAATATCCCCAGCTATCTGTCGACATTGACTAATCGGATAATTATCGGGCCCGCCGAGCAATTTCTCTGGCCGGATCTCGAGTCGTTGAGCTGGCACCGCCGGAATGTTTTCCGCACGCGCTAAGACCAGACGGCGGGCAGCGCCGGAGCCTTACGTCTAGCGTCACAAAGCCGCGGTCTCCCGGCATCGTGGAAAATTAGAACAGCCATAAAACTGCGCGCCTGCCCGCGCCCCGCGCCCGGCTGTCCGCAGTATCATCGGCACCCCACAGGCCGGGCAGAGGGGCACCCCGCTTGCGCCGGCCGTGGCGGCTTTCGGCGGCGCCGAGGGCATGCCCGTGGCGATCGCCTCCGCAACCTGCCCCGCCAGCACCCGCGAGTCATAGCTGGCCTGGCAAGGGACATGCAGCAAAGGCAATCCCGCCGTCGCGAACACCTGATCGACGAACTCGTCCCGCGCCGCCCGGTCCGCCCTCTGGTGGCTAGCATCGTCCAATTCCAGGCCAAGTACCGGGCGCAGCGTGGCCGAATCGCACAGCAAAAAATCGACATGTTTTTGGTTGATCTTATTCACAAACATCTGGCGACTCGGCCCGCTGGGCACGAAAAACAGATCGCTTAGCCCCACCTTCGGGCAAATTACAAACTGTGACCCCGCGATCTCACGTAGCACCCCGAAAAAGGCCAGTTCCGCAGGAGACAGGAAGCGCGCGGACAGCCGATAAGGCAACGCCTTCGCAGCGGTCCGTCCCAAGCCAAACAAGCGCAAAAACGCGAGCAGGCACCCGGGCCCTTTCGTCGCGGGCGACACGCCCGGAGCCTCAAGCATCGCGGGGCACGCGCCAGCGCATCACATGGTGGGGGCCGCTCTCGGTGACGAAGCCCGCGCCTTCGGCCACCCAGCCGAGGCCGGCGTAGAACCCGGCGGCCGTATCGCGGGCGTTGGCCCACAGGTCCTGCCCGGCGGCGGTGGCGATCTGTTGCGCCTGGCGGATCAGGGCCGCGCCGATGCCGCGGCGCTGCCAGGCCGGGTCTACGGCCATGCCACGCAAGCGGATGCCGTCCTCGGGATAGAGCGAGGCCACGCCCACACACTGCGGCCCGGCGAAAGCGCCCAGGTGGATGACGGCCGGATCGACATCGCTCGGATAATAGGTCGCCTCCGGGGGGCGGCCGGGCCGCAAGACCCGCGCCCGCAGATCGCGCAGGGCCGTGATCTCGGCGGCCCCCGCCAGGCGCCGGACGACGATGTCGCCGGTGGGGATCGCCGTCATGCCGCGCCTCCCTGGCCGGGTGGCTCCCCCGCCGGGCGCAGCGGTCCCGCGCCCACCAATTGGTCCAGGCGGTCGATCAGCGCGGCCAGCACGGCATAGGCCCGCTCGACCGGCGCCGGCGTGCGCATATCGACGCCGGCCAGCTGCAGCGCGTCCAGCGGGTCGAGGGAGTCCCCGGCGCGCAGGAAGTCGAGGTAGCGCGCGGCGGCGGACGGCCCGGCCTGCAGCAGCTCCGCGGCCAGGGCGTTCGCGGCTGCGATGCCCGTGGCATATTGGAAGGCATAGAAGTTGGCGAACAGGGTCGGGACTTGCACCCAGTTGATGCCCAGGCGCGGGGCGTCGATCTGCACATTGGGGCCGTAGCCGTCGCGGAACACCGCGACCAGGCCCGCCGACAGGCTATCGGCGCTGAGGGCCTCCCCGCGCTCGACCTGCTCATGACAGGCCAGCTCGAAGCGCGCCAACAGCGGCATGATGAACAGGTAGAGGTGGAAGTTCTCCAGCGCCTCGGCCAGGATCTCCAGCTGCCAATCGGGATCGGTCGCCGTCGCCAGGAGATGGGCACGCACGAGCGCCTGGTTGACGTTCGAGGCGGTCTCGGCCACGAACATCGAATAGTGGCTGTTGATCGGGGGCTGGGTCTGCCAGGTGAAATAGGAGTGCATGGCGTGCCCCAGCTCGTGGGCCAGGACGCTGACACTCCCCAGGTCCTCCACATAGTTGTGCAGCACGAACGGATGGGTGCCATGGACGCCGGTGGAAAACGGCACGCCGTACTTGCCCTGGTTGGGATAGATGTCCACCCAGCGTTCTTCGTGCAGCCCGCGCCGCAACACGGCCAGGTATTCCTCGCCCAGCGGCGCCAGCCCGGCCTCGACGATCGCCGTCGCTTCGGCATACGGGATGCGGCGCTCCGTGCGCACCAGCGGCATGAAGGTATCGTAGACGTGGAGCGTCTCCACCCCCAGCGCCCGCCGGCAGATCGCCCAGTAGCGGTGCCAGAGGGGCAGATGCGCCTGGCAGGTGGCCTGGAGGTTGTCGAAGACCGCAGTCGGGATGTTGAAGGGGGCCAGGGCCGCGGCGAGGGCCGAGGGATACTGGCGGGCGCGGGCGTAGAAGACATCGCGCGTCAGCGCGCCGGCCAGGGTACTGGCCAGGCCGTTGCGGATGCGCAAGTGGGCGTCGCCATACGATTCCCAGGCCCCCTGGCGGACGGCCCGGTCCAGGCTGCGGCGCAGGGGATAGATCGTGGCCTGGGTCACGGGGATTGCGGCGCCCTGCGAGTCGCGAATCGGGGCGAACTCCAGATCGGCGGCGGTAAGGGCGCCGAAGGTACGCTCCGGGTTGTCGGCCAGGGCGCCCGCAGCGGCCAGCACGGCCTCGACTTCCGCCGAGCGGATGTGGGGCTGTTGGCGGCGCAGCCGATCGCAATAGGGGCGATACGCCTGCAGGCCGGGCGTGCTGCTGAGCAGAGTCTCCAGGTGCGTGTGCTCCAGGGCCAGGATCTCCGGCTCAAAGGAGGCGCTGGCTTGCGCGGCCTGGACCTGCAGGCTGGCAGCGCGATCCTGGCGGGCGCGGGCGGCCTGGTCCGTCCCGTCGGTGGCGCTCTGCATCGCGGCATAGAGCGCGAGCCGGGCCCCGGCGAGTCCGAGGGCATCGCGCGCCTGCAAGGCGGCCAGCAGCAGCTCCCCGGACTCGCCCAGCCGCCCGGCATAGGCGGCCACGCGGGGGAGGGCGGCGTGCGCGTCCGCGAAGGCCTGCTCCCAGGCGGCTGCGGAGGGGTAGACGCTCGCGATATCCCAGGTCACGGCGGCGGGCACGTCACCCCGCGCCGGCAGGGTCAGGTCCACGATCGGTACTCTCCTTTGCTCCAGGTCAGCAGTCAGCGGTCAGTCGTCAGTCGTCAGTCGTCAGTCGTCAGCCGTCAGCACTCCGCACTCCGCACTCCGCACTCCGCACTCCGCACTCCGCACTCCGTCAGCTCACCCGCGCGGCCAGAGCGTCGAGGGCAGAGCCCTCTCCCACAGACGAGCGGTCAGCGGTCGGGACGAGTTTTGAGTTTTGAGTTTTGAGTTTTGAGTTGGTTGGTCCTTGGTCCCGGATCCCCAATCCCTCGTCTCCCAATCCAAAATCCAAAATCCAAAATCGAGCCAGCCGTCAGCACTCCGCACTCCGCACTCCGCACTCCGTCAGCTCACCCACGCGGCTAGAGCGTCGAGGGCAGAGCCCTCTCCCACAGACGAGCGGTCAGCGGTCAGCGATCGGCACTCCGCCCTCCGTTCGCGCCCGTCGTCTCCAATCCATGACGAGGAGTTGGGGGCAGGAGTCGACCGCCCGTCGTCTCCAATCCAAAATCCAAAATCCAAAATCCAAA